>JBGSLY010000091.1:0-8129 GCA_041740435.1 Parasphingorhabdus sp. | reverse complement strand
CGGATCGAGCGCAAGCGCGCGCTCTGCGGCCATCTTTGCTTCGGCGCGCAAATGCGGTTCGAGTGATGGGGCGCTGCTCCAGCGCTGCGCCGCGCGGACTTTGGCGACGATGCCCCAGGCCTCTGCATTGTTGGGCGCCATGGTGTTGATCGCTTTTAGCACCGCTTCGTCTTCGCTGCCAAAGCTCGTCTGACGCATCAGCTTGCGGAGTTTCAGCAAGGATTCGAAAGAAGCGCCGGAAACAGACGCCGAAGCAGTCTTCTCCCGAAATACGCCGTTAAGCGCCCCCACCGCGCCCCGCGCCACCTCGTCCTGCAAGTCAAAAGGGTTATCGACCTCACCATCAAACCGGTCCGTCCAAAGCATCGTCTGGTCCGAGAGTTCCACAAGATGTGCCGAGACGCGCAATTGCGCGCCCGACCGGCGGACGGAACCGTCCAAGACATGTGTTGCGCCCAGATCGCGAGCGATGCGTGGAATCGTCTTATCCTGCCCGCGATACTGGAAACTGGAGGTCCGTCCAATCACGCGTATCGAAGAGCCGCGCGCGATGGATTGCAGGATTTCCTCCGACACGCCATCGGCGAAATAATCGAAGTCGGAGTCATTGGAGAGATTGTCGAAGGGGAGGACAGCAAGCAAACGCTCCGGTCGCGCGTCACCCGCTTCGGGCGTGCGGGCGTTGAGCCGGTAGCCGACGCGCGAGAGCGTGACGATCTCAAATGCGCCCGTTGCATCCGCCACCTTGCGCAGCCGACCGACACAACGCTGGATCGCATCCTCGCCCACGATCACGCCGCTCCAGCAGCGCTCAATCATCAGGTCGCGCGAGACGGTACGTCCCTCCATCTCCGCAAGAAGCACCAGCACCTGCATCACGCGCGGTTCCAGCGTTTCGAATGCATCGCCGATCTCAATTTCCCGCAGTGACGGCCGCACCTGCGCGCCGCCGATTGCAAAATCGGCGGTTGCGGTAAGATCGATTGGGGGTGCGGCAATATCGGTCGTCATCGGGGCTTCATCGGCATTTCATCGGCTTCGCGTCCTTTCGGCGCGCGGCGGTTGTGGGCATTGACGAGAAATCGAAACGAACGCGCCCGGCAAATGCCCAAGCGTTGTTACAAGTGTAAAGAAAGGAAAACAATATGCACGGAACACAGCGAATTCTCTGCGCCATGCTGGCAACCGCGACGAGCACCATGTTGCTTATCATCGCCAGCACCGCGCATGCCCTGAATACAGTCCAGCTTCGCGGGCTGATCTGAACGGCTCGGCGGCGGCCCTCTCCCCCCATAGCCCCCGCAACCGCCGCTTAGCCTAGGGGCGTCCGACCGCGACCCCGGACGCCCCACTTTTTCGAAATCCATTTTCGGGGACGCTTTGTGCTCCGTCAAACCGCCACAGCGCCCACAAAAGGGCCTAAAAGGAACAATGACATGAAACGGAACCGTTATAATGCGACCGGCTTTTCGGCATTACTGCTTGCAGGCGCCTTGGCTACGGCCAGCACTGTATGCGCGGAGTTTGCTATCGCGAAAAGCACCGCACCAATCGCCGCCAACGGGATAGGGCCACACAAAGGCGGAATCCCCGTAAACGGCGGTGACAAGCAAATGCGCAGGGCTTCGGTGTGGGCATGCACCGCGCCCGGCAAATCGCCATTCCCGTGCCAGCGGCGGCGCTGAGATTAGTGCGCGCGTAGGTTTCAGGATCACCCACCGGCCTCGCTGTGAACCAGGGGAGAGCCGGTCCAGGTTGCCTTTCGCCTCTCCCCGAATTTTCACGCTTCGCAATCCTTTGAAAGGACCCGACATGATAACTCTTCTCGCCATCTTTGCCACCATTTATGCGGTATTCGCAATCCTCGATTTTGTCACACCGGCGCGCAAATTGACGCGTGTTCGCTTATGGCGGTTTCGTGGTATCCTTGCTTTCTTCCTCTATCTCGCAATTTCGATCGCAGGCCCCATGTTCTGGGATGCAGCGATTGCCGAACATACACTGTTCGATGCCTCCCAGCTTCCCCTGTGGGCGCAAATCGCGGGCGGGTTCCTGCTACTCGAACTTGGCGTCTACACATGGCACCGGACGATGCATGCCGTAGACCCTTTGTGGCGGCATCTGCACCAGATGCACCACAGCGCCGAGCGCATCGATATCTGGAGCGCCTTCTGGTTCCATCCGCTCGATATGGCCGACTGGACCTTGCTCTCCAGCCTAGTGCTGGTTGGCGGGTTCGGTATCTCGCTCGACGCCGCGATCCCGATCAGCTTGTTTAGCGCATTTCTGGGAATGTTTCAGCATTCCAACATCCGCACGCCGCGCTGGCTTGGCTACTTCATCGCGCGTCCGGAAAACCATGCGGCGCATCATGAACGCGGCGTCCATGCCTATAACTATGGCAACATCTCATTGTTCGACATGCTGTTCGGCACCTTCCGCAATCCCGAAAAAGCACCTGACGAGACCGGCTTTTTCGATGGCGCATCGAATAGGATCGGCGCGCTGCTGATCGGCCGCAAGATCGCCTGAACCCACTGAAATCCAAAAGGAGCAGATCATGCTTGCCCAATCAACCCAAATCGCCGGGACCGCCTCCGGCCTGTCACTCGAATATGTGCGGCAGGGTCCGGAGAGCGAAATCCCTCTGGTGTTCCTCCACGGCTTTACCGACTCATGCCGATCCTTCAGCCGCCTGTTCGAAGCCTTGCCAAAGGACATCCCTGCAATCGCTATCTCACTGCGCGGTCATGGCGGATCAGACCGGCCCGAGGGGTCATATGATATCGCAACAATGGCGCGCGATTTTGCCGAACTGCTGGACCTTCTGGATTTTCAGAAGGTGACGCTCACCGGCCATTGCATGGGAGGATTAGTTGCCCAGCGTTTCGCGCTCGATTTTCCGGAACGGCTGGACCGGCTGATCCTGATCGACAGCTTCCCGACCATGGTTGGCCATGCCGATTTGGCGGCGCTCGCCGAGGAAATCGATGGCTTCGCCGATGGTGATGTTGATCCCGACTTTGTGCGCGCCTTTCAGGAAAGCACGATTGCCAAACCGGTTCCAACCGAATTCATGGATATGATTGTGGCAGAATCGCTGAAACTGCCTGGTTGGACATGGCAAACGGTGCTCGCCGCGATCGCTCAGGAAGACATTACCAGCGAGCTACCTCGCATTGCCGCGCGTACGCTGCTCATCTGCGGCGAACAGGACGCACTGTTCGGTCTACCCTATCAGCGGGCGCTGCTCGCGGGCTTGCCCAACGCCTCGCTCAAAATGTTGCCAAGCCTGGGTCACACGCCGCATTGGGAAGAACCCGAAGCCGTGGCCCAACTGGTCGCCGCGTTCGCGGGCCGGGCTTCCGCTGCCGCCAAATCGCTCGAACTTCAGGAGTAATCTAAATGCCCGTCACAACCATGCTCGAATCCGACCGCCTGTTCCTCACCGATGGCGGCATCGAAACCACGCTGATCTTCGATGACGGGATCGATCTTCCCGATTTCGCCGCCTTCCACTTGCTGCGCGAAGGTCAGGGCCAGGCAGCGCTCAAGCGCTATTTTGCCCGCCATATCCGCGTCGCCCAGCAGGCGGGTTTCGGCTTCATCCTTGAAAGCCCGACATGGCGCGCGAGCCGCGATTGGGGTGACCGGCTTGCCTATTCCAAGGCAGAGTTGCATGCGGCCAATGCCTCGGCGATATCGATGATGATCGACCTGCGCGCAACCTATGCGCGCGTCGATTTCCCCCTGCTCGTGTCGGGCTGCGTCGGCCCGCGCGGCGATGGCTATGTGCCGGGCGAACTGATGCGTCCCGAAACGGCGGAAGCCTATCATGACGAACAGATCGGCGCGATGTGGGGTACGGGTGCCGAACTGATCACTGCGATCACGATGACCAACACGCCCGAGGCAATCGGCATTGCCCGCGCGGCCAAAAGGCGCAGCGCGCCGGTCGTGATCTCGTTCACGGTCGAAACCGATGGGCGATTGCCAACCGGGCAGACGCTGCGCGCGGCGATCGGCGAGGTCGATGCGGCAACGGACAATGCGCCTGCTTATTACATGATCAACTGCGCCCACCCGACGCATTTCGCGGGCGCGCTCGATCCCGAGGCTGAATGGGCACAGCGCATCCAGGGCATCCGTGCCAATGCCTCGACATGCAGCCATGCCGAACTTAACGAAGCGCCCGAACTCGATCGCGGCGACACAGCCGATCTTGCCGCGCGCTACCGGGCACTTGCCGAGCTTTTGCCCTGGTTGCGCGTTTTCGGTGGTTGCTGTGGCACCGATCATAAGCATATTGCAGCCATCGCCACCGCGCTTGCCGCGTGACCCGAACAAAAGAACGAACATGACAAATCCCGCAGACGCAATGCCCTTTTCAAAACTGATAGGCATCAATGTCACCAGCGCGGCCAAGGACCGGATGAAATGCCTTAGATTTTCGCTGCGGAACTGAAAAACTGGAGAACCGAAGCCGAAAGTACACATTAAAGCACAGCGTAAATCACAAAACGAAATCGGCTAATCCTACGTTTGCCACTCCACTCAGCGTAAGTCCGAAGTCGGCGACGCCATCTCCGTCCATGTCGCCATAGATCGTCGTGGTGCTTCCTGTGACCGAGTAGCGCAGCTGACCCGCTGTCGCGGTGAACGCGGAAGTGCCTATAAAATCATATGCCTGATCGCCCGCGCTTATGGTGTTGGCATCAATACCAGCAAGGTCGATAACGTCGAACTGCGCACGGCGGAAGTCCGAGATGCGATCCCTAGCCGCAATGGTGCCATCGCCGCTAAAGAATATAAACCGATCTGAACCAGTGCCGCCCGTCAGTACGTCTATTCCAGCGCTTTGGACGCTGAGGATCCGGGTTGGTTGGCACCCGGGTATGACCAAACGTTCGTGAGGTCTCGGCCGTGCTTGCCCATTTCAACATTATTGACCGCAAGCTTGCCTTTGACGAACATAACAACAAGCTCATGCGCAGAGCGGTACCCACGCATTATGAATGCTTTGCAGCGTGGATCCGGCAGTTGCGGCCGGTAAACGGTCAGCAATCGAAGAAGGCCGGTAACGGGAACGTTAGGAACGCTTATCAATCGCTGAAAAAGCACCTTAGGTCACCCCGCAGGAGATCCCTTCGGCTACAAGATGGGCGCGGATTGCCAATCTGATCGACTGGCAATCTGCCCAAGCCAGTCGTTAGCGACAGCGCACATCGTTCCGATCGATGGCGCGACCGGCGGCGCCCCCTGCGATTGCACCGAGAATTGTTCCTAGAGTGTCTGACCGACCCGGCGCGATAATGTTGCCGAGGACACCGCCTGCCACTGCACCAACAATCAAGCCTGTCGTGCCGTCAGAACGCCTGCAATAATACTGCCCGTTCTCACCGCGGTATACCCGATCGTTGTCATTCAGTCGGCGTTCACGATAGCGGCGGTCGTCGCGATAATAACGGTCAGCATAATAGCCATTATATGCAGGGTCCGGGCGATTATAATCGTAACTCCCATAACGGCTATAGGACGTACGATCATAATAGCCGTGACCGCCATCGTCATATCCATTACCGTAAGTGGCACAACCGCCTGTCAAGGCAGTGGCGGCAATTAGGGTTGTCAGAATTGCTTTGTTCATCTTGGTTCTCCATTGGATAGTCCAGATGACAAAGGCGATTTGGGGCGTCAGCATGCGGACGGGTGCATTCGGAAAGGTAACCTGAACGCGCTGGCAATGTTCCCGTATGAGCCAAAAATGATATCCGGTTAAGAGTCGCATGAAATTTAAATATGCTTTGGTTCATTACCCTCGGCTCCAGCTAACGCCTTGATCATAATAGCCCTTGTTCTTCATGAGTTGAAAATCCGCCCAAGCATAAGCGGTTCGGTGCTACGCCGGTCGAAGTCCATGACAGCGCTGACGACATCATGTCGAAGGCTACACCTCCGCGCCCGCGGCAATGAGGGCGCCGCTCACTCCCGTTCAAAACATGGCCAGAAAACTGATATTTCCCAGTAAATTTCCTGTTTAACAGGGATTACAAGTTGAGACCGATTCGCGCAGGACTGCGTGCGGCGCCAATTACACTTTAGTCTGTTGAAGTACAAAACTTCTAATCGTGTGAGACACTTCGACTTAAAGGTGCAGCCAACCGATCGGCTACGGTGCGCAAGACTGCAGGCGAAAAGCCGAAACCGCAATGCGCGCTATCAACTTCAATATTTTTTGTATGCGGCTGGTCGGCCTCGATGCACGATTGCCATGCCACGATACCGTCTGATTTCGAATATAGTGAGACCGACGGTACTGGCGGCGGCAACTTGCTTTTGGTGATTTGCGCGCGGGCGATGGGATGCGACAGGCTATGGCCGCTCATACGCTCGTAAATCCGCCATGTCCTGTTGGCATAAGGATCGCCCGCAAACGGCGCACCCAGTGAAATGATCTGCCGCACCTTTTCAGGCCTTTCACGCGAAATCATCCGCGCCATAATTCCGCCCATGCTCCAGCCGATGAGAGTTACACGTTGGCCATATTGGCGATGAAGTCCATCAAGGCGCTCAATCAGGCGCTCATTACGCAAACCTATCGTCTTGGCGCCTAAATTGCGGCCCATATCCCAGCCATGCACCTGGTAGCCAAGTCGCGACAGATATGTCCTTAAAATGAGCGTCGAAAGGTCGGAAGTCGCAAAACCGGGTATCACAAGAACGGGACTGCCATCGCCTCGTTCAGCGCCGTTAAGGTGAACCAGATATAAGGGCAGTGTTACCAAGGCCAGAATTGCGCGCGGTAGTTCAAGATATGTGCGCCAACGTTTTGGCAGTTCTGCCGTCGTCGATGGTTTGAACTCAAAATATGTCTGTTGCTGCATTCAGTGATGAACGCTCCACATCCCGGTAGTGTTCCAGTACCGATCCGGAAATTTCAAAATTCAGCCAGAGATCTTTTCGTATTTACAGAGCTTGGGGATGCACAGCATTGCCGCAGCTTTACCGGGCTTTTTCCGATAGTCGCCGCTGTAGAAAGGCAAGAACTGCCGCTTCCTCCGGTCGAAGTTGTGCGAGGTCCGGTTTAACTGACTTTCCTGCAGACTGGAGCCTTTCGGTTGTCAGAGCCTGGCTCATGTAACTCGCCAGAATTTCTGGATGAATATAGCATTTGCGGCATATCGTCGGAGTGTTGCCGAGACGCGAGGAAACCGCCTCGATCACGGTTCGGATGTTTCGCTTTGCTGCAGCTTCGTTTTCGACCAGCTCGCATTCGGCCAGAGCCTCGGCAGCGAGTACTGTTCCCGTCCATGTCCTGAAGTCTTTGGCGGTGATGTCCGCGCCAGAGATATCTTTTAGATAATTGTTTATATCGCCGGAAGATACTTCGCGCTGGACGCCGTCGTTGTCGACATACTGAAACAGGTGTTGCCCTGGCAGTTCCTGACTGGCGCGTACAATTTTTGCGACACGGTGATCGCGAACGCTAAGACGCCACTGTTTGCCACTTTTTCCCTTAAACTGAAATAGCAGCTGATCCCCATTCACTTCGACATGGCGATTCAAGAGCGTGGTCAGCCCAAAGCTCTTATTCTGCTTTGCATAATCAGCGTTTCCCACCCTGATCATGGTGGATTCCAGCAACCGGACTATGGTTGCAAGAACCTTTTCACGGGGTAGCCCTCGCAGGCCCAGATGCTCGTCAACCTGGGCACGTACCTTTGGCAAAGCTTGAGCAAATTCCAGAATGTGGTCATATTTGTTGCTATCGCGCACCTCGCGGAAAAGTGCGTGGTATCGATATTGTTTGCGACCTTTCGCGTCACGGCCAGTCGCTTGAATATGACCATCGGGTCGCGGGCATATCCACACGTCGCTGTAGGCTGGCGGGATTGCCAGTTTCTTGATCCGTTCAAGCATACGCTTGTCGGTGACCCGCTTTCCATTAGGCTGGGTATACGTGAAACCTGTGCCTCGTTTACGTCGCCTGACCCCTGCCTCAGCGTCGTTGCTGTAATATAATCCTACATTCTCGGCAGATTCTTGAGGATCGACGTCGGCGATGGAACGATTGGCACTGGAATCGCTATGATTTTGTTTTCGTGTCACGACCATCGAACCCGAAGATT
>JBGSLY010000090.1:0-2558 GCA_041740435.1 Parasphingorhabdus sp. | reverse complement strand
GCTGCACCTCGTCCGCCGCACCTTGATCGATGGGCCTGCGCAGCAGAAGGTGGACGGTATGGCCGGTACCTTGCAATTTCTTACGCAAATGGCTGCCAACCAGACCGGTCGCGCCCGCCAACAGGATCGTTCGTTTCATGCTGCACCTCCACAAATCCGCGCGTGCATCGTGATTGCATAGCGGTCGGTCATTCCGGCCAGAAAGTCCGCGATATGCCGCTGACGCTCCGGATCGTCCGTTGGCAAAGCCTGCATCCATTCGGCGGGCAGCAAATTGGGGTCAGCCGCAAAGGCCGTCATCAGTTCGGAGACAATGATGCTCGCTCGCTCCGCCTCGCCAGTTTGCGCGGGGTGATTGTAGAGATTATCATACATAAAGCGCTTGAGCAGCCGTTCCTCCGCCGCCATGGAGTCGGAAAACCGTCCCAGCCGCTGTCCCGCACCGCGCACGTCGGCTGCGGTTTCAATGCGCAGATCGTCAATAATTCGCCGGATTTCTGCAATGACATCATTCACCATTACGCCAATCTGATCGCGGATCAATTCTGCGATCAGGCGATCTTGCGGCACCCCGGCGAAACGGCGGCATACACTGTCCCAGCGATCCTTGACCGCATCAAGCGACAGGCATTGATCGAGCGTCAGCAATCCGGCGCGCAGTCCGTCGTCGATATCGTGGTTGTCATAGGCAATGTCATCGGCAATCGCCGCAACCTGCGCTTCCAACGATGGCCAGTTTTGCAAGTCGAGCGGAAATTCGCGGTCGACGTCGGCCAAGGCCCATGTCGGATCAGTTATTGGCCCATTGTGCTTGGCCAGTCCCTCCAAAGTTTCCCAGCTGAGATTGAGACCGTCCCACAAAGGATAAGGCGTTTCCAACCGGGTCAGCGTGCGCAGGGTATGGGCGTTATGGTCAAAACCGCCGAAATCCGCCATTGCCGCTTGCAGGGCATCCTCGCCTGCATGGCCAAACGGCGGATGGCCAATATCGTGCGCCAGACATAGCGCCTCGGTCAGGTCTTCGTTTAATCCCAAGGCGCGAGCAATCGTTCGGCCAATTTGCGCGACCTCCAAACTGTGGGTCAGCCGAACGCGGAAATGGTCACCATCGGGCGCGATAAACACCTGTGTTTTGTGCCGTAAGCGGCGAAAGGCGATGCTGTGGATGATGCGGTCGCGGTCACGCTGAAACATATCGCGTGGGCCGCGATGCCCATCGCTGGTTTCCCGGTGCAGCCGTCCCCGACTGGCAGCAGGATCGCTGGCTAAACCGGATCTTGCTGTCATTTGCCTGAGAGGGGCTCGACCACCGTTCCCTCTGCGCTGACCCAAGTGAACCCATCACCACCCGCTTTTCGGAATTCGCTTTCGAATTTCTTGGCTTCGGCAAGGGCGTCAAAGGGACCAACCACCAACCGCGTTTGCCGCCCCCATGGGGACGTCCACCCTTTTTGTCCTTTGAACAGGGTTGCATTTTTTCCCGAATAGCGGCGATAATCATAAGCCAAAGCCTTGGTATCGTTGCCCGTCGCGATCTGGACCCAGAAACGCTTGGGGTGTTTCGGCTCGGCGGATTTTGCCGCTTCGGCCTTTTTTACTGCCGGTTTCGTGTTCGCGTCTTTGCCGGTTGGTTTGGCGCTCTCCGCCGGAGTTTCGACCACTCTCGCCCTTGGCCGTGCAGGAATAATTGTGCTGAGATCGACCGGAACCACATCGACGGCCTTTTGCTCGGCGGATATATCCAGACCCCGGATAATTTCCTCCAACGTCGGCTCCTTGGGCGGCGCGGGCGCATCGGATATTTTGGGCGCTGATGCCAGATCAAAGGCGATATTTGACGTGCCCGTGGCCGGAGATTGCGGCAGCGATGCGATAACATCATTTTGCGGGACCGGCGCTGGCGCAGTCGCGGGGGTCATTTGCGGCGGCGGAGACGTTCCCAAGCCCCCCTGCCCAATTGGCGGTGCGGCATCGCCAGTTGAAGGAGTGGCCACAACAGTCTGAAACGGGGGAGGAGTCGCAGCTACAGGAGCCGGAACATCCTGAACTGCCGGACGGACCCCTGCTATGGTTACCTTACGCTGGATCGTTTCGGAAACCAGCGGCTTATCCAAAGCACCCGTGGCGGCCAATTCGCCTGCACCAACACTTTGGGCCGGGACATTGGCCGGAACACTGGGGGTTGGGGCACTGGGGATTGGAGCACTGGGCAACACCGAAAAGCCTGGCGCTGCCGAGATGGGCGGCGGCCCTTGCGGGGTGGATGTGACTACGGTCGTATCGGGGGCGGCTGCGGCAGAGGCCGTCCTTTTGCCGCGCCGTTGACCGCGACTATCCTCTATTTGCGCGATCAGGCCCGGCCGGCGGCGCGGCGATTTGTCGGGCATCGCCTTGGCCTTGCCCTTTTTGACATCGGTTTCACCCAGCGGCTGACCCACCGGGATCAGGCCCGCATCCGCACCCGTCCCGCCGCGCACCGCAGATTTCGCGGCATAGCGGACAGTTGCGACATCAACGCCGATATTCTCGCTGGCCGGGAAATGACCAAAATGCACCGC
>JBGSLY010000089.1:0-6347 GCA_041740435.1 Parasphingorhabdus sp. | reverse complement strand
CGTGGTGAAACGCGGCGATGTCGGGATGACCTTGCCGGGCGTAGCGCAGCTTGTCGGCCTCTCCGAACCAATATTGCTCCAAGAATCCCAGCGGATAGCTGTCCCAGCTGGCCACATCGCAATCCGCGCCGACATCATGATGATCGAAATCGGTGACAAAGCCCATGAAATTGTGGATCACATCACGCCCCGGTGAAGCCCCCCGCAAAATATCCGCCTGCAACCGGTTGAACGACACCACTTCGTCAGAGGCAAAGCGGCGATAGTCTAGGACATGCGCCGGATTGGGCTCGGTCACCGTCAGATTGGGCGGGTCGATCGCGTCGAACCCGGCATAGTCCATGCTCCAGAACACATTGCCCCAAGCGCTGTTGAGCGCGACAATATCACCATATTTCCGCTCCAGCCACAGCCGGAACGCGGCGGCGGAGGCGTCGGAATAGCTGAGCGTTGTGGCGTGACAGCCATATTCATTGTCGGTCTGCCACCCGGCAATCGCGTCGTGCCGTCCGTACCGTTCTGCCATCGCGGTCACTATCCGGCGGCACTGTTCGCGATAGGGCCGGTGCGAGAAACAATAATGCCGCCGAGAACCGAACCCGCGCGGCCGCCCGTTGGCATCCACCGCCAGCATATCGGGCATCTGATCGACCAGCCATTTGGGCGGAGTCGCGGTCGGCGTACCCATGATGATCTTCAGTCCCGCACCGCCCAAAGTCTCAACCGCCCGGTCGAGCCAGCCCCAGTCATAGACCCCCGGCTGCGGCTCAATCCGGCTCCACGCAAATTCGCCGATGCGGACCAGAGACAGCCCCATATCCACCATCCGCCGCGCATCCTCGGCCCAAATGTCCTCCGGCCAGTGTTCGGGGTAATAACAGCAGCCAAGTTTCATACGCGGGCCTTTGGTTGGGGTGGGTTGCGGTGATAGGGGGGATGGTGGCGGAAATCCAGAGGGGGGTATTTGGAAGAGTAAAGGGTAATGTGGGGTTCATTGGGGTTCTAAACCCAGCCTTGTCCAACTTTTTTCCGTTATTCCTGCGAAGGCAGGGAACGATAGTGATCGAAGATCAATCCATCTCCTGCTGTTTAAATCTGATGCCGTAGGAGTTGGATGTGCCGGACTCACGGAACAAGTGCAACACTGCTAAGGTGTTGCGACGATGGGAAAACATTATGGCCAGCTCAGCCTCACAGAGCGTGCGCCAATCGGCTATCTGCGGGCGTACGGTCGATCATTTCGAGAAATTGGTCTCCAGCTGGGGCGATCCGCTTCAACCATTTGCCGTGAATGGCAACGAAACAGTAAGCCTACTAAACAGTGGCCCGGCGGTTATGATGTCGTGCGAGCCGATGGCTTGGCCGTCCGGCGACGACGCTGGGATTGCCGCTTCAAGCTGGCGCGCCAGCCGACCTTGTAAAGCCTTGTGCGAGAACGCCATGCGATGGGTCGGTCTCCAGCACAAATCTCAGGTCAACTGGCGCTAGAAAATCATAGCACAACCATCAGTCATGAGTCGATCTATCGCTATATCGAGCACCGCGTTGCCCAGAAGGATCATCGCTGGCACATTCTGCTACCACGACAAAAATATTATCGCGGTCACCGTCCCAAAAAGGGCGGCCCGCCATCGAAAACCTTCAAAAACTACGTCTCCATTGACCATAGGCCCGACGATATTGCCGCCCGTCAAACACCCGGCCAATGGGAAGCCGATCTCATGGCATTCAATCACAACAAAGCGGTCATACTCATCGCACAGGAACGACAGTCACGCAAAATCATCGGCGGACGACAACCCAATAAAGGTGCGCACGCGGTCTGCCGCCGAATGACACTCTCCTTGTCACCCATACCGCCAAGCATGCACCAAAGCATCACCTATAACAATGGCACCGAGTTCGCCCAGCACCATCTCATCAACAAGGCCCTGGGAACCAAAAGCTACTTTTGCCATACCCACAGCCCATGGGAGAAAGGTGGCGTCGAAAATGCCATCGGGTGGCTAAGACGATATCTGCCAAGCAAAAATAAACCCGGTGCAACTCACACTAAAAGCTATCAACGCCATCATCCGAAAATACAACAATACACCTCGAAAATGCCTCAACTTCTTGACTCCAAACGAATCATTCTACAACTCTCTCCAAACTCTAAACGTTGCACTTCAAACGTGATTCCATCCCCCAGCCTAAGCTGGCATGACGGGATAGCCCAGCCCAAAGACCTACCTATTCAAAGGCCGGGGTAGCCATGCCCTCGGCGTTATATACCGGCCCTTCGCGATCCACGCGGTATTTTTTGCTGGCCGCATTGATTAGGCCCGATGCACCGATATGGTCGCGCATTCCGGCATAGGCGGGTCCGGCGAAATGCGCGGCGAGCGCCTCTTCGCTATCCCATTCCTCGAACACGTTGATGCGGCTGGAGTTGGTCAGATCGGCGCTCCAGTCATAATGGAGGCAGCCCGGTTGCGCCAAGGCGGCGTCGATCCATTTCTGGCCATTGATTAACGCGTCGGCGCGTCCGGCGGGTTCAACATCGATTTGGGCGGCGATTAAAACTTTCATACATTTGCTCCTGTTGGACCCATATATTCTGCCACCACCGCGAAATCGCGCGACGCGTAAAGCCAGACGCCGTCCTGTTTGACAAAAGTGTCATGGTACAGCCCGCCGACCATACGGGTGCCCTCTGCGGTCTTGAGAATTTCATGCGTCTGGCATCGGCCCGACGCCGTGTCGCCGTCGATTTCGATCGAGGCGGGAATCGACAAAAAGCTGACCGCTTCAAACGCCGACATCGCCTGGGTCCACAGGCCGACAATGGCGTCGCGTCCCTCGACCTGCATCCCCATCAGGTTCCATTTGGCGTCTTCGGCCCAGACAGCCCCCCAATCTTTGGCGTCAATCCGGCACACCGCATCGCTATACTGGTCATGCAGCTCGCGGATCGCGACCCGGTCTTCCAATGGTCCTGTGAACATCTTTCTCTCCCTCGTTACAATTCCAGTTCCGCCTGCAAATTCCATTCGCATCGAGCGAAGTCGAGATGCTGTGACGCTGCTTCTGGCGTCAGGGTGTCTCGACTTCGCTCGACACGAACGGGACTATTCCCCTGCTTTTGCCTAATATTGCGCCGTTCCGCCATCGACGCTGAACATCGCGCCGGTGATGCCGCCGCCCTCTTCGGAAGCGAGCAACAACGCGACTGCCGCCACTTCGGCCACCGTGTTCGGCCGCTTGATCGCCGATTCCTGCGCGAACATCGTGATCATCTCGTCAAATTCCATCCCCATTGATTTGGCGGTCGCCGGGCCGCTGTTGCGGATGATGTCGGTGATCACCAGACCGGGGCAGATGCAATTGGCGGTAATGCCCAGTGCGCCGACTTCGCGGGCCAAAGACTTGGTCATCCCGTTCACGGCGTGCTTGGCGGCGGTATAGGCGGTAAACACCGGCTTGCCGTGCTTGCCCTCCATTGAGGACATATTGATAATCCGGCCCCATTTGCGGTCGATCATCCCCTGCAGCGCCCGGCGAGTGGACCAGAATGTCGAGTAGACGTTCCATTTCATCGCATCGTCAAACGCCTTGTCCGACAGTTGCGCCATCGGCTGCAGGTCGCCTGCACCGCCCGCGTTGTTGACTAAAATATCGATCCGGCCAAAATGCGCTTCGGCTTGGTCAATGAAACCCTCGACATCGCTTTGCACCATGGCGTCACCGGCAAAAAAGACCGCACGTTCCCCGACGCCGAGTTCCTTCAGCACCGCTGCGCCCTTATCAGCGTTCCGCGCCATCAGCGCGACCGATGCGCCTTCGGCCAGAAAAAGCTCGGCTATTCCGCGCCCGATTCCGGCGGTCCCGCCGGTAATGGCGGCGATTTTCCCTTGAAGCCGCATCGCTCCCCTAAGCCCCTTTTTTGTTAGTATGGATTTTCTGGAATGAGCGATAGTCATCGACGGTGCGCATCTGAACTCCCCAAAGTCCTAGTGCGCAAACACACGCGGCGAAAAGACCGCGCATATATATAGGAGACGGCATGGCAGGCAGAGTTGCGGGCAAAGTTGCGCTGGTCACGGGCGGCGCGATGGGACTGGGCAAGGCGGATTGCGAAATTCTCGCCCGCGAAGGCGCAAGCGTTATCGTCACCGATATCGATGAAGCGGGCGCTGTGGCCGTGGCGGCATCGGTCGGCGGGATGGCGCTGCGTCATGACGTAGCCAGCGAAGACGATTGGCTCCGCGTTTATGCAGCGATCACCGAAAAATATGGCCGTCTCGACATCTTGGTCAACAACGCAGGGATCGTCATCCCCGAAAATGTCGAGCAAGCGAGCCTCGCCACCTTTCGCAAAACCATGGCGATCCATGCCGAAGGTACCTTTCTGGGCTGTCATTATGGCATCCCTTTGATGGCGAAATCAGGCGGCGGGTCGATCATCAACATGGCCTCTGCTGCTGCGCTGCAAGGCTATTCGCCGTTCTTTGCCTATGCGGGGGCCAAGGGAGCGATTCGGGGCATGAGCAAATCCATCGCCATGCACTGTCAGGAACAAGGCTATGGCATTCGCTGCAACACCATATTCCCGAGCGGAATCGCCACCCCGATGGTGCAGTCTATCCAGGCCGATCCATCGCAAGAAATCCCGGTTGCCGACGGCGTTCTGCCCGCCGGAGCCATTGGGGCGCCAAGTGACATCGCCAATATGGTGCTGTTTCTGGCCAGCGATGAATCGCGCTTCATCACTGGCGCGGAAATGGTGGTTGATAATGGCACGATGTTGAGACCGCCATCATGACCGAACCCAAACAGCCCATTAAAGCCCGTTTTTCGGACCATCCGAACTACCGCTATTATGTGCTGGTGATATTGACGCTGACGTCTTTGTTCAGCGTGGCCGATCGGCTGGTGTTTTCCATTCTGCTGGAAGATATCAAGGCCGAATTTGATTTTAGCGATACCCAGCTTGGCCTGCTTGGCGGTCTCGCCTTTACCGCCACCTATGTCCTGATCGGCTTTCCTGCAGCGCGGGTCGCCGACCGGTCGGTGCGCAAAAACATCGTCGCTGCCGCGATTTCCTTTTGGAGCGTGATGACAGCGTTATGCGGCGCAGCCATCGGTTTTTGGACCTTGTTCTTTGCCCGCACCGGCGTTGGGGTCGGCGAAGGGTGCAGCGGCCCCGCCTCGCAATCGATGATGGCGGACTATTTTCGTCCCTCTGAACTTGCCCGGGCGATGGGTTTTCTGACCCTGGGCGCGACTTTGGGAACCGTGACCGGCCTGATGGCGGGCGGGCTTTTGGCAGAGGCTTTTGGCTGGCGAATGGCGTTTTTGCTGATGGCGCTACCCGGCCTTGTCATCGGGGCGATTCTGTATTTTACCATACTGGAGCCCCAGCGTGGACGATATGCGCCAAAGGGGTCGCGCACCGATCAGATGCCGGTCGGTGAAACCCTGAAATCGCTGCTCGCCAACAAAGTCTATCTGGGGCTGGTCGCCGGTTTCGCGGTGCAGATTATGATCGGCTATGCGATGGCCTTTTGGATGGCGCCGGTCATGCTGCGCAATTTCGACGTTTCGACCAGTCAGGTCGCGGTCTATCTGGGCCTTGCGTTCCTACTGGGCGGGATACCGGGGCCGATAGCGGGCGGTTTCCTGACCGACTGGCTGACTAAATCCGACGAGCGCTGGCGCGCTTGGCTGCCCGGTGTGGTCAGCTTGCTGGCGCTGGTGCCGCTTTATTTCAGCTTCAATGCTGGGTCTTTCTGGCCATTTCTGGGGCTGTTCGCATTGTCTTATGGCATTTATGTATCGAGCCAAGCGCCGATCCTGTCGGGCATTCAGGCCGCAGTGGAACCCAATCAGCGCGGTTTTGCCGTCGCCTTTGCCCTGTTCTTCAACAATCTAATCGGACAAGCGGTCGGATTGGGCGTGATCGGCTGGCTCAGCGACCGGATGACGCCGACCAGTGGCGACGGCGCGCTTGGCGATGCCGTAATGATTGTCTGCACCTTTGCCGGGGTGCTGGCGATGGCCATATTCGCGTGGACCGCCAGCAAGATGCGCTCCAGCGGCTATCTGGCGCGGATGGAGCGTGTCTAAGGCGAATTCCCCTTAGCAGACAAGCCATCAGCAAGACCTGAAGACATGGTTTAGCTGAGCAATGAGGCCATCTATAACCAGAACATATCAGGAAACAGCATCCCCTTGTGATTTCCCTGCTCTAACGGCAAATCCACTGGTGCCCAATTGGGCTGCAAATCGCGGACGCCGATAAAGCTGTTGGATGTCAGCGCCACCAAGCCGTTGAGCTTGATCACCAGATCAGCAACCCCATCGCC
>JBGSLY010000088.1:0-6256 GCA_041740435.1 Parasphingorhabdus sp. | reverse complement strand
CAACGATGCCGTAACCGGTCAGTTGATTGACCCGCAGGCCCTGAAACCCGCCCAGGTCTTTTATCCGCTCGGCGTGAATGGAAAATGCAGGTAGGATGATTAGTGTTAAAAGGGCGATCAACCGGCAAGCATTTGCAATGGACTTCGCCGTTCGTGTCGAGCGGAGTCGAGACACCTTGCCGCAGCACACTGCCTCAAGGCATCTCGACTGCGCTCGATGCAAACGGTCTATAGTAGAGAGAGTTTCAGTGAAACAGCGCACGATCCCGCCCTCAAAACGGGGAAATGGTGGAGAAGAATTTCTGCAACCATCCCTGTTTGCTGGCGCGGGCAATTTCGCCTTCGCCTGAGTAGATAATACGCGCATCGGCAACCCGCGATGATGGTACCCGGTTGTCCGGGGTAATATCGGCGGCGCGAACCAGGCCGGTGAAGCGGACAAATTCTTGCCCGCGATTGAGATTGACCAATTTTTCGCCCCTGACCCGCATCGTGCCATTCCCGTAAACTTCAGCGATGGTGACGCTGATCTCTCCGTTCAGACTGTTCGACTGCTGTGCCTGTCCGGAGCCTGAGAACGACTGATCGCCGCCCATTTTTACATCGCCGGGGGAAAAAAGTGCCAAGGGTCCGGTGACCGGCGGGGTCAGGCCAAAACTGCCGCCGCGATTGGTGGCGGCGCTGTTCTTGGTGGTGGCGCTGGTTTTCTCCACCAGAGCAATGGTCAGCACGTCGCCGATCCGCGCCGCGCGTGCACCACTGGTTAGCGGGGCATAGCCATTCGCCGCCTGAAAAATCGCACCGTCGCTGCTTTCGAATAATTTTTGGGGAATCGGCAGAGTGGCGGCGAATTCGGGGTCGCTGGCCATTGCGGTTTTGCCCATGCAGGCGGATAGTGCCGCTGCGGCGAATAATGCGGGTATCAAGCGGTTCATCATCGGCCTCACAGTTGCTGGTTCACGAATTGCAGCATTTCGTCGGTGGCCGAGATCATCTTGCTGTTGACCTCATAGGCGCGCTGGGTCTCGATCATGTCGACGAGCTCCTCGACGATGTTGACGTTGGATTGCTCCAGTGATCCTTGGAGCAGGGTGCCGCGCCCCTCGCTGCCCGCCGCGCCGACAATCGGCGGGCCGCTGGCCCCGGTTTCGAGGAGGAGATTATCGCCCATCGGGTTGAGGCCAGCGGGGTTGATGAAATTGGCGGTCTCGATCTGGCCAAGTTGGCTGCTCTCCGTCTGTCCGGCCAAGGTGGCGGAAACCGTGCCGTCCTTGCCGATGGTGACCGATGTCGCGCCTTCGGGTACCTGAATTTGCGGATTGAGCGGCAGGCCGCCAGCGGTGACCATAGTGCCCTCTGCGGTGATGCTGAAATTGCCCGCGCGCGTGTATCCGGTTTGTCCATCTGGCAGGGTTACCTGAAAATACCCCGCGCCTTGAATGGCGATGTCCATCGCATTGCCCGTGGTCTGCATCGCCCCTTGGGTATCGATCCGCCCGGTGCCCTGCACCTTGACCCCGGTGCCGAGCGACAGGCCGATGGCGTATTTGTTCTGACCATCCGACGATGCGCCGGGATTGGTGATCTGTTGATAGGCGAGGGTTTCAAAGCTCGCCCGCTGCCGCTTGAATCCAGTGGTGTTGACGTTGGCGAGGTTGTTGGCGATCACCCGCATCCGGGTGTTTTGCGCGTCTAGCCCTGTGCGAGCGACCTGCAATGCTCCGTTACTCATTTCTCATTTCCTTCTTCAATCCGGCCCATATTCATCCGGGAAGTTGCATCAGATTGGCGGTATCGCGGTCCATGTCCTGCGCCGTGGACAGCAGTTTGACCTGTGTTTCCCACGCGCGGCCGGCCTCGATCATATCGACCATCGCCTGCGCCATATTGACGTTTGACCCTTCGAGCGCGCCCGAGGTGACGGTGGCATTGGCATCGGGGGGCAGGACGCCATCGTCAGGAACACGGAACAGATTGTCCTCGCCCTTGGTAATTTTGCTGCCGGAAGTGGAGACCAAGGCCAGCCGGTCCACCCGCTGCAGCGGTCCGTCACCGGCGCCTGCTGGAGCTATCCACACGCTGCCATCCTTGGTGATGTCGATCCGGTCAAACGGGGGCAGGGTGAGCGGGCCGTTCTCTCCCAGCACCGGATGACCGTCGCCCGTTGTGACCAGCCCGCTGTCCCACACTTGCAGATCGCCGCGCCGTGTATAGGCGGTGTCGGCATTCGGGGCCTGGACCGACAGCATCGCATCGCCGTTCATCGCAATATCAAGCGGTCGTCCGGTTGTCGTGACCGGGCCGGGGTCGAGATTGGCGGCAACAACCTGTTCATCCGCTATCGCCCGCGCTGCCAAGGTCGGTCCGTGCTGATACAGCGCCTTTGCGTTGACGATTTCGGCGCGGAAACCAGCGGTGCCAACATTGGCCATATTGTTGGCTATCGCGGTCTGATGCAGCATGATGCCGCGCATCGCTGACAGGCTAGTATGGATCATCCGGTCCATCGATCAGCGCCTAAACCTGCAAGTTGACGATGGTTTGCGTCATCGTGTTGGCGGTCTCAATCGCCTGGGCATTGGCCTGAAAATTGCGCTGCGCCGATATCAGTGCGACCAATTCTTCGGTCAGATCGATATTGGCCCGCTCCAAAGCGCCGGAGCGAATAGTCCCCAATGGGCCGTTGGCGGCGGCGTTGATCTGAGGATCTCCGCTGTCGCCGGTAGCTTGCCAATGCGCGTCTCCGATGGGACGCAAGCCTTCGACATTGGTGAAGCTCGACATGGCAATTGCCCCCAGGTTTTGGGTGTTGCCATTGGCAAAGGTGGCGGTGACCAACCCTTCGTTGTTGATTGCAATATTGGCCAGCACCGCGCTGGGTTCCGCCGGATCAAATTCGGGTAGGACAAAGTCGGTCATATCGGCGGTCGCAGTCGAGGTCACCACACCGTTCGCGTCCACTGGCAGCAACTGCACCCTGCTGCCCAAAGTATCGACCACTTGCCGCGCGGTGTTGACGCCAAAGGCGCCGTTGCGGGTGAAGCTGAGATTGGCGCGCGGGGGCTGTCCGCGCACCGCGAAGAAACCATCACCGGCTATCGCCAGATCAAGCGTCTTGTCAGTCGCCTCCAGCGTGCCTTGGGTGAACTGCTGCGTCACACCGTTGAGCCGCACCCCATGTCCTGCGACCATCTTGGTCGTTTGGGTTGGAGCGGCAGCGAACAAGTCGCCGAAAATTGCCCGGCTGCGTTTGAAACCGATTGAGCCCGCGTTGGCGACATTGTTGGATATGGTGGACAAGTCGGTCTGCGCGCCCTTTAGGCCGGATAATGAGGTATAGAAGGACATGGGTTCTCTCCTTTTATGAAAAAATTGGTGCCACTGAGTCTTGATTGGATTCACACACCACTCCGTTCGCCTCGAGCGTAGTCGAGAGGCTTTGCGGGCGGTTACTTTGTCTCGGTGTCTCGACTTCGCTCGACACGAACGGAATTGGTTCAGGCATCATTTTGAAGCACTAACCGAGGCGCAGGGCTTCGGATGGGGCGAAGGCCCCTAGGCCTGTCATCAATTGCGCATTGCTGCCATCGGCGGGGGATTGGACGGCGTTGACATAGGCCCAAGTCGACATGCCGGACATGGCACCGCCATTGACGCGCACCCGCAACGGGCCATAGGGCAGGGCGATGCCGTCGGGGTTTTTGCTGTCCCAACTGAAAACAATCGGTCCGGCTTCCTGCGGCCCCAGTTCAATCGCTTGCACAATCTCTCCGCGATCATTCAGGAAATCGATCGACAGATTGTCGCTCGGCGCATCCAGCGTGAATTCCCCGGCATATTGGCCGTTCGGATCGGGCGCGGCAAAATTGCTGTTCACCAAGATATAGTTGTCGAGCCAGTTGGCCGCATTGCCCAGCCGGTTCTGCGTCAGCGCCGCCGCCATGGATTTCAGCGAGGCGTTCATCTCGGTAATGCCGGCGACGCTAGAAAACTGGGCCATTTGCGCGACCATCGCGTTGTTATCGAGCGGCTTGAAGGGGTCCTGTAACTTGATTTGGGTGGTCATCAACCGCAGAAACGCAGCCTGATCAAGTTGGTCATTGCCAGTGGCGTTGATCGGTTGCGCAGCGGCGAATGTGTTGGTGAGGGGGACGATACTGGTCATTGTTTTCCTATCCTTATGGTTTCCAAAATGAGGGATTTTGCGGTTTGCAGGACTTGCACGTTGTTTTGATATTGCCGGGCGGCCTCGATCATCTCGACCAGTTCGGTCGCTTGATCGACACCGGCATCCCAGACATAGCCGTCCGCGTCGGCGAGTGGATTTTCCGGGTCGTGGCGGCGGACTGGCGCGGTGTCGGACTGGACCACCCGATCAACGCGCACCGTTTCCATGCCGGGTCCGAGAACATCGTTGCGAAATACGGGTTTGAGCGCACGAAAGGCCGCCCCTTCGCTACCCGCGACCGATCCGGCATTGGCTAGATTGGAGGCTGTGGTGTTGAGCCGCGTCATTTGTGCTGCCATCGCCCGGCCGCTGATGTCGAAAATATCGGGGGAGGACGCCATCGCTAGTCGCCCTTCATCGCGCGGCGCAGGGTATCGACGCGCCCCTCCAGAAAGCTGAGCGTGGCGCGGTACCGGACGGCGTTTTCGGCAAACAGCGTCTGTTCGGTGGAAAGCTCAACCGTATTGCCATCCATCGCGGGCGACAGCGGAACACGGTATCGGGTTTCGGATGCCAGCGTCTGGGCCATCGACCGGCCCTCCGATGCCTTTGTCAAAGCCGCATCAAAATCCAGATCGCGGGCTTTATAATTCGGTGTGGCCGCATTGGCGATATTGGATGCCAGCATCGCCATACGGTGGCTGCGCAATTGCAAGCTGTCTCCAACAAGGCCAAAAATTCCGTCCATGATGTCGGCTTTCTCCGGGCAAGGTTAAACAAATGTCCCGGTGATCCGTATTGCCAATGACAGGATTGGCAGACGTTTCGCTCCGGTCCTGCGTGGATTGTGCAATGACCGTGCCAGTTATAATACATATATAAATCAATGAGATAGAATTATACACGCAGTCAAACTTAGGACGGACGGCGGAATTTTGACGCCAATTGTCAAACTTGGTTTGGGGTAAAAGGGGACTGGACAACACAATGGACGCTCTGGGTAGCCTGTTTGATCCGCTGGCTTTTGTGTTGGTTTGGTGCGGCAGTTTTGTTGTTGCCGGAATGCAGGAAAGCTGGAGCGGATTGCGTCAGGCACTGTTTGCGCTGGCGGTGCTGCGGCGGGCGGACCCGGTGCGGGATGCGCAATTGGCGCGGCAAAGCCTGTACCGGGTGGAGCAGATGATCGACCTGAAAGGGTTATTCTGTGTGGACCGGGCGCAATCGGAACTGGACTATGTGACCCGCCTTACCGGGCGGCTGGCGAGCGAAAGCGATTTGCGCGGTTTTCGGCAATGGGTCAGCGCCGATCTGGATGACCGGGAGGCGCGGCACAACCGGGCCATTCGCTGTTGGATGACCGTCGCGGATATTGCCCCGTCGATGGGCATGGTTGGCACGATCATTGGCCTTATCCAGATGTTCGGCGGCATTACCGATCCCGACCGGTTGGGCGGAGCGATGGCGCTGGCACTGCTGACCACGCTTTATGGTTTGCTCCTCTCCAACCTGATTGCTGCGCCGATAGCACACCGGTTGCTGCGCATATCGTCCGAAGAATTGAAGTGGCAGCGGATTTTGTCGGACCGCCTGTTCGATCTGGCGCAGCGGGACCGTGCAAGATCTGACGTCGGGCTTCGGCCTGTTGCGGCATGAGGCTGGCGCGGGAAAACCGTTGGGCCTTGCCGTTTGCTGACCTCAGCCTGCTATTGCTGGCGATGATGGGGTTGATTGTGGCGCAGCAGGATCGGGTGGGTGAAGATGTCTCAGCAGACAGCCGCACGATTGTCATCAATCAACCAGATGAGGCCCTTTTTGAGAGTGGAGAAGCCATGTTAACGTCAGAAGGGCAAAGGTTGCTAGCGGACACATCGAAGGAGGCTCGGAAAGCAGACCGCCTCCACGTTCAGGTGTCCGAAGGGCATGTCGCCAATGATCGGCTCAGCAGTTGGGAACTAGCTGCTGCGCGTTCTGCGGCAATTGGCCGGGAGCTAACGGCTTTAGGAATTGAGCCCGAGGCCATCGCGCTTTCAGTGGGACCGCGTCAGCCGGAGGCCCGGGTGGAAATTGCCGCCCGCTTAAAACGCCAAT
>JBGSLY010000087.1:0-2958 GCA_041740435.1 Parasphingorhabdus sp. | reverse complement strand
TGTTTGCCAAAGAACAGGCCTGCGGCGATGCCGAGCGGCAACGGGGCCAATATCTGCTCCATCCCCATGCCCGACAGCGACACCCCGGCATTGGCAAAGCCGAACAACGGTACGATCAGAAATGCGCTCCACGGGGCAATCGCATGTTCCAGCCGGTGCAATGGAGAATCGCTGGCATCGGGCGCGGCGGGGGTTTTGACAATCGGGATTGCCAAGGCGGCCAACACACCGGCGATGGTCGCGTGAACCCCCGACATCAGCACCGCGTACCAAAGTCCGGTGGCTAGCAACAGATAGACGGGGAGGGATTTTACCCCGCCCTTGTTGAGCGCAAACATGATGCCCAGAATGACCGCAGAGGCGAATAGGGCCGCTCCGTTGATTTCTGCAGTATAGACCAAAGCGATAATCGCCACTGCCCCCATATCGTCGACAATGGCAACGGTTACCAGAAACAGCTTCAAGGAAGCCGGCGCGCGTGAACCAAGCAAAGCGAGCACCCCGATGGCAAAAGCGATATCGGTTGCTGCCGGGATGGCCCAGCCATTGTAAAGCTCGGGATAGTCGCGGACCAGAAACAGATAGATGGCTGCCGGGACCAGCATTCCCGCCGCTGCCGCCAGCACCGGCAGCCTCCGCTTGTCCCAGCTGTTAAGCTCTCCATCGACAAATTCGCGCTTGATTTCCAGACCGACCAGCAGGAAGAAAATCGCCATCAACCCGTCGTTGATCCACAAATGCGGCGTCATCGGACCCAGTTTGGCCGACAGGACTGGCCCCTTAATCTCATGAAGCACATGGTGATAAAGATCGTAAAGCGGGCTGTTGGCCACCACCATCGCCAAAGCCGCGGAGAACATCAGCAATATGCCGCCCGCTGCCTCGCTTTCGAGGAAATTGCGCAGTGCGCTATCGCTTCGGGTTCGATTGCCGGCCGATGCCATGGGGAGTCCTTTGTTGGTTTTGTGCGTTTGCCGCTGTATTCCCGCGTATCTGCCGTGAACCGGGCTGTTTATCAAGCGCGCTGGTTATTTTAGCTGAGATGCACATGTGGTAGAGGCTGCGGATGAACCCAACCCGTCCGATCATTATGACCGCCGGTCTGACCCCTGCCGACTTTGCTTGGGCCGATGCGCAACGCCGGATGTATTTCCCGCCCGAGCGCAATATCATCGCCGCGCATCTGACGCTGTTTCATCATTTGCCGCCCGGATATTTTACCGAAATCAAGCACGCCCTTGCCGAAATGACCGCGCACAACCCGCCGCCAGCGGCGCAGATCGACCGGCTGCTGCATCTGGGGCGCGGGGTGGCCTATCATGTGCATAGCCCGGAATTGCGAGCGATGCGCAGCGAATTGATGGAGCGTTTTTCGGGTCTGCTGACGGCGCAGGACAAGCAGCTCGCCCGGCTGCATATCACCATCCAGAATAAGGTCAGCCCAGCGACCAGCAAAGCCTTGTTGAAAGAGCAGTCGGCGAATTTTGAACCGCGTATTCTGCATATCACCGCGCTCGAACTGCACGAATATTGCGATGGTCCTTGGTCCCCACTAGGGCGCTGGCCGTTTAGAGGCGCGCGGCTTCCTTGAGCGGGATATCCGTATTGGCAAGATCGGCAGGGTCGATCATCGCGCCTTCTTCGACCAGTTTTCGCCCCTGCACATAATCCTTGGTGGCGTTGACGCAGTCGAGCGCGATCACTTTGCCGCCAAGCAGATACACCACCGAAAAACTGCGCGATGCCGGGTCGCCGCGTACTACATCCTGATCAAAGCCGGTCGATAGGCCGACGGTTTGCAACCTTAGATCATATTGGTTGGACCAAAACCAAGGCACGGCGTGATAGGCGGCCTCCTGTCCCATGATATCCTGCGCGGCGACCTTGGCCTGATCATTGGCATTCTGCACCGATTCGAGCCGGATCATCGCACCGCCCGCAAAACTATTGCTATGACTGGAGCAGTCACCAATGGCATAGATATGCTCTAGGCTGGTGCGGCATTGCGGATCGACATCGACCCCGTTGCCCCCGGCCGCTCCGGCGGCAATCAGCGGTCCGGTTTCCGGAATAATTCCGATGCCAACGATAAACAGGTCACCGGGCAGGGTCCGCCCATCGGCAAGATGAACCGCAATGGCCGCGCCAGATTCGCCTAAATCAAAGCGCTCGACCTGTGCCGACAGTTCGACCGTCACCCCGTGCGCGCGATGTTCCTGCTCGAAAAAGCGCGACAATTGTTCACCCGCCACCCGCGACAATACCCGGTCGAGCGATTCGATAATGGTCACCGACTTGCCCAGCTTTGACAGCACCGCCGCTGCCTCCAGCCCGATATAGCCGCCGCCGATCACCACGGCTGTTTGCACCGTATCCAGCTTTGCCATAATGGCATCGACATCGCGCCGGTTACGGACACCAAAAATATTGGGGGCCGCCGCCCCGGCACTGGACAGCATGCGCGGCGCACCGCCGGCCGCCCAGATCAGCTTGCCATAGCCGATGGTCCGGTCGCCGAGCACGGTGACTGTTTGCGCCATAGGGTCAACCGCCGTGACGCGCTGGCCCAGACACAGATCGACATCCCGCTCTGCCCAGAACGCCTCGGGCCGGATCAAAATGCGTTCGAACGGCTTGTCCCCGGCCAGATATTCTTTCGACAAAGGCGGACGCTCATAGGGCGGGAAATGTTCCTCGCCCAGCATCCCGATGCTGCCAGTAAAGCCCAATTGGCGCAGCGAAACGGCGGCATTGGCCCCCGCGTGCCCGGTGCCAACGATCACGATGTCATAGCTGTCCCGCATGATTCCCCCATGTTTTCGCTGCGCACTTATGCTGTCAAAGCCCGCATCAAGGCAAGTGCGCGTTTTTGTGAAGAGCCGTGTTGACCACCCCGAAAGCGCAGACTATAGCGCCGCGACCAGATGCGCCATGCCATTAGATTGGATGCGCGGACCG
>JBGSLY010000086.1:0-3807 GCA_041740435.1 Parasphingorhabdus sp. | reverse complement strand
GCCGCGCAAAGAGGCCAAGCCCGACAACCGGCCGCCGCCGACGATTTCGGAACCGGCATTGCCCCCGCGCAAAGCGTCATTGGCGAGCGGCGGCAAGCAGGGCGATTTCTTTGGCCCCTTCACCCTGCCCTCGGTTGATTTGTTGATTCCGCGCGGAGAGGGCAATAGCGTCCCGGTCGACAAGGCGGGGCTGGAGCGCAATGCCCGGCTGCTCGAAACCGTGCTCGATGATTTCCACGTCAAGGGAACGATTACCGCCGTGCGCCCCGGTCCGGTGGTGACGATGTACGAACTGGAGCCCGCTGCGGGTATCAAGGCCAGCCGGGTGATCCAGCTAGCCGAAGATATTGCCCGCAACATGTCGGCTTTGTCGGCGCGGGTCGCCGCCATTCCGGGCCGGACGGTGATGGGGATTGAGCTGCCTAATGCGGTACGCGAACCGGTGGTGCTGCACGAAATGGTGGCGAGCGACAGCTTTGCCGAAAACACCGGCCAGCTTCCCATCATCTTGGGCAAGAATATCAGCGGCGATCCCATTATCGCCGATCTGGCCCCGATGCCGCATCTGCTGGTGGCCGGAACCACCGGGTCGGGCAAATCGGTCGGCCTCAACTGCATGATCCTCTCGCTGCTCTATCGGCTGACCCCCGAACAGTGCCGGATGATCATGATCGATCCCAAGATGCTGGAACTCAGCAGCTATGACGATATCCCGCATCTGCTCTCTCCGGTCGTCACCGAACCGGCCAAGGCGATCCGCGCGCTGAAATGGGCGGTCGAGCAGATGGAGGACCGGTACCGGATGATGTCCTCTTTGTCGGTCCGCAACCTTGCCAATTTCAACGAAAAGGTCAAAGCCGCCAAAGCCAAGGGCAAGCCTCTGGGCCGCCGGGTGCAAACCGGATACGACCCCGACACCAACCAGCCG
This sequence comes from Parasphingorhabdus sp., assembly GCA_041740435.1. Classification (GTDB taxonomy): domain Bacteria; phylum Pseudomonadota; class Alphaproteobacteria; order Sphingomonadales; family Sphingomonadaceae; genus Parasphingorhabdus. Next base: position 2,879 of record JBGSLY010000086.1, on the reverse strand, counting down.
ATATACGAAGAGGAGGAGCTGGAATATTCGGTTCTGCCGCAAATCGTGATCATCGTCGACGAGCTTGCCGACCTAATGATGACGGCGGGCAAAGAGGTCGAGTTTCTGATCCAGCGGCTGGCGCAAAAGGCGCGCGCGGCGGGCATTCACCTGATCATGGCGACGCAGCGGCCATCGGTTGACGTTATTACTGGCGTGATCAAGGCTAACCTGCCGACCCGTATCAGTTTCCACGTGACCTCAAAAATCGACAGCCGCACTATTTTGGGCGAACAGGGCGCGGAGCAATTGCTCGGCAAGGGCGATATGCTTTATATGCCCGGCGGCAAACAGGTGATCCGCGTCCACGGCCCGTTCGTTTCCGATGACGAGGTGCGGATGGTCGCCGACCATTGGCGCGGGCAAGGAACGCCCGACTATATCCAGGCGGTAACCGAAGAGCCGGAAGAAGGCAGCTTCGCCCTCGACGGCGCGGACCTCAGCGACAACCCGGAGGCGCAGCTTTACCGCAAGGCGTGCCAGATCATCTTCGAAAGCCAAAAGGCCTCAACCAGCTGGCTGCAACGGCAATTGCGGATCGGCTATAACAGCGCGGCGCGCCTGATCGACCAGATGGAAGAGGACGGCTATGTCAGCGCCCCAAACCACATCGGCCGCCGCGAAGTCCTGCGCGACCAGAACGGGGAACCGATTTGAGGGTAATGAAATCTGACCCGTTCATTCCAAATTTGAATCGCAAGTCGCCGGTCAAAATCGTCATTGCTTCGCTCCGCTCGCAATGACGGCTATAGCTGACCACTGAATGGCAGGTTCAGGCGATATTCAACGCCATGATGCGAATGCTCAATTCCCTATATAGGAACATGAAATGCTAAAATATTCCCTAGCCCTGCTGGCCGCGCCGCTGTTGCTGTCCTCCGGCAGCATTGCAACGGCGCAAACCACGCCCGCAAGTGATCTTGCTCAGATTTCCGGGCATCTGAAATCGCTGTCCACGATGAGCGCGAATTTCACCCAGACTGACCGCAATGGCGCAACACTGACCGGAACGCTACTGCTCAAGCAACCGGGACGGATTCGGTTTCAGTATCAGCCCGATGCCAAACTACTGATTGTCGGCGATGGTCGCGCGCTGACGATGATCGATTATCAGGTGCGGCAGGTGCAACGCTGGCCGATTGGCAACAGCCCGCTGTCGGCGCTGCTCAACCCCGAACGCGACTTGTCGAAATATGGCAAGCTGTTGCCGACCCGTAACCCGCAGGTTTTGTCGGTTGAGGTTCGCGATGCCAAACGGCCCGAATACGGTACTATAACGATGGTGTTCACCCGCGCGGCGGGTGCGCCCAATGGTTTGCGCCTTGACGGCTGGGTTTCGCTCGATTCGAAAAACAACCGGACCTCGATCCGCCTGTCGGGACATAAATATGGCGGCACAATCGCCAACAGCAGCTTCAACTGGACCGATCCCCGTCAGCGCGGACAAAAAGGGCGATGAAGCGAGCAGAGCCATCGGCGACACGAGGTCTTTGAACGGCCCGTTCATCTGCCGCTCATTCGAATCGCGCTATACCCGTTTTCAGGATGCAGCATCAGCGAAGGGTTTCCCCCTGTTGCCCACCGCAGCGGTGCTGTATTCCTTGCGTGACGAACGCTAAATAGCCCCCACCTCCTTCATGCCCCCGGAGGTGGGGGTTTATTTTTGCCAAAAAACAGCACGTTTAGGCGCTTTGGTGCCGTGTTGGGGCTTGGGTTTCTGGCCAAGCGTGCTAGGGTCCCGCCGCATGAGCCAAAGCATCACTATCGCCAGCTGGAATATCAACAGCGTCCGATTCCGCATCGAAATCGTCGAAAAATTCCTGCGCGAATATGCGCCCGATATCCTGTGCCTACAGGAAACCAAGGTCCGAGACGGCGAATTCCCCGGCGGGATTTTTCGGCAATTGGGCTATAACCATCAGGTGCTGAATGGACAGCCGATGCACCACGGCGTCGCCATTTTAAGCAAAATCCCGCTGCACCGGCATGAAAATTTCGACTGGCAGGATAATGGCGAAGCGCGCCATGTCGGGGTGCAGCTGGAAAACGGCGTCCGGCTTGAAAACGTCTATGTGCCCGCCGGGGGCGAAGTGCCAGACCGAGAAGCCAACCCGAAATTCGGGCAGAAGCTGGATTTTCTGGAGAGAATGACCCGCTGGTCGGAAGCACTGACCCAGCCGACGATCCTGCTCGGCGATTTCAATATCGCGCCACTGGAAAGCGATGTGTGGAGCCACAAGGCGCTGATCAACACGGTCAGCCATACCGCGATCGAGATCGAGCGGCTGGCCGCCCTCCGGGCTGCGCACGACTGGGTCGATCTGGGCCGGAAATTTGTGCCGGCTCCGGCGCGGCTTTACACGTGGTGGAGCTACCGCGCGCGCGATTGGGCCGAATCGGACAAGGGGCGGCGGCTCGACCATGTCTGGGTCAGCCCCGGCATTGCCGACAAAGCCGTTGCGCACAGTGTCGCTGAACCGGTGCGCGGCTGGATGAAGCCGTCCGACCACGCGCCGTTGATCACGGAATTTCGTTTTTGAGCGCGGCTTTGCCTGATCGGTTGACCGATCCGGCGATGCGCGCGGCGCGGGCCATTGATGCGCTGCGCCGGGGCTGGCCGATTACGATTACGGGGGGCGATGGCGTACTCCATCTGCTGCCGGCCGAAACCGCACAGCAAATGCCTCATAACGGCGGCCTGCTCATTTCGGCCAGCCGCGCCGCGACGCTGAAACTGGCCAACCAGCGCAATGCCGCTAGTCCGGAAAATCCGGTGCTGATTGCCTTGCCACCCGAAGCTGGCCCGGACCTCATTCAAGCGATTATCGATCCCGTTCGCG
>JBGSLY010000085.1:0-9085 GCA_041740435.1 Parasphingorhabdus sp. | reverse complement strand
GCCGATGGTGCGGCCGGTGACGATTAGGTTTCTGATCCCCTTGGGCAGCATCGCGCGATAGGGGACATGAAAATAGCGTCCGCTGGTCGGCAGGATTAGATAGCCATAGCCGTCGATAAATTCCGGGAAGATCCCGATACTGTCTTCGAACCGTCCTTCGCCGCGCACATCATGGTCGGTCATGTTATAGACGGCATCGATCTTGCGCGTGTCCCTTATGCCCAAAGTCATCCCGAAATTGCGCAGCTTTGCCTGCTCGCAGCCCGGCATAAAGGCCTTGAGCGCATTGACCGCGTGCATTGCCTGTTTCCGGCCCGCCATTTCGCCGTGCGTTAGCGCATCGGGATCGGTGCCGTCGAGATAGAGGTGGCACATGTTCAAGTATGTCAGATCGCCCTGATCGGAGACCGTTCCCCACGTGCCCGCCATGGTCTTTACACTGTCCGGGATCAGCCCCGCCTCCAGCGCCTTTTGGAACGGCTTGCGAAGGAAGGGGGAGAACATGGCGTCTTCTTTGCCGCTGGTGGTGACTTCCCATTCGCCGCCCACCGCCCAGTCGCCATAGGTTTGCGGATCGGCCTTTACCGCATCGATAAAGCGCGCCTTGTTGACCCCGCACATCGAAAACATGACCGAGACCGACATCATTTCGTCGACCGGGTGTTTGTGCGTGGGCGCGCCGCAGCGATAGGCTATGTCGGCATCGCCGGTGGCATCAATAACCCGTTTGGCGAGGATCGCCTCGCGTCCAGCCTTGCTTTCGACGATCACCCCGATGATCGTATCTCCCTCCATGATCGGCGCGACGAACAGCCGGTGCAGCATGGGGATCACACCCGCCTCTTCCACCAGCGTATCGGCAACGAATTTAAAGCCCTCCGCGTCCAGACTATGGCTGATCGACTGCGGCTCGGGCATGGCGGCCCCCATCGCCTTGGCGCGCTCTTCAAACTCGCGGCCAATACCTTCGCTGTCGATAGTGGCGGGATGGCGGTACCAGGCGAAACCTTCGACCCCGACCTGCGTGATATTGCCGCCGAAACAGCCATAGCGCTCCAGCAATATGGTCTCGACCCCGGCCCGGGCGCACGCCAGTGCCGCAGCCAGTCCGCCTGGGCCGGACCCGACGACCAGCACATCGGTTTGCCGGATCACGTCAATCTGCCGGGCGGGTTCGGTGATGGACAGGCTCATCGCTGTGCCACCTCCCAATCCGGTGCCACATAATAAGGGGTGTTCGACGGCGCGAGCATGGGGCGGCCAAGGATATGATCCGCGCCCTTTTCCCCGATCATAATCGTCGGCGCGTTGAGATTGCCGGTGGTGATAGAGGGCATGACCGAGCTATCCACTACCCGAAGACCTTGCACGCCGATCACGCGCAATTGGCTGTCCACAACGGCAAGGGGATCATCACTAGCGCCGATTTTGCAGGTGCCGCAGGGGTGATAGCCGCTTTCCACCTTTTCGCGGATAAAGCCATCAATCGCTTCGTCGCTGACAACATGCGCGCCGGGGGCAATTTCTTCTCCTCGAAACGGATCAAATGCGGCCTGGGCAAAAATCTCCCGGGTCAGGCGGACTCCCGCTCGCATTTCGGCCCAATCGTCTTCATGGCTCATATAATTGAAGCGGATGACAGGTTTTTCGCGGAAATCGGGGGAGCGCAGGGTCACACTGCCCCGGCTTTTAGAGCGCATCGGGCTGACATGCGCTTGGAACCCATGGCCCTGCACCATCGACTTGCCGTCATACCGCACCGCCAGCGGAAAGAAATGATATTGGATATCGGGATAGCGGATTCCCGCCCGGCTGCGGATAAAGCCGCAGCTTTCAAAATGGTTGGTCGCGCCTAGCCCTTTGCGCGTCAGCAGCCATTGTGCGCCAACAAGGCCTTTGGCAAACCAGTTCATATAGGGGAAAAGCGACACAGGTTGTTTGCAAGCAACCTGGAAATAAAACTCCAGATGATCCTGCAGATTGCCGCCAACCCCCGCACGGTCGGCGACAACCTCTATGCCATGATCGCGCAATTCAGCGGCGGGCCCGATGCCGGAGAGCTTGAGCAATTGCGGTGAATTGATCGGCCCGCCCGCCAAAATAACTTCCTTATTGGCGCGCACCGCAAAATCTTTCCCGCCGCGCTGATAGCAGACACCGGTCGCCCGGCCCTTTTCGCATATCACTCGGCTCACTAGGGCATGGGTGATGACCGTGATATTCGGGCGCTTCATGGCCGGACGCAAAAACGCCTTGGCTGCACTGCACCGCGCGCCACCCCGCACGGTCATGTCCATCCGGCCAAATCCCTCCTGCTGCTTGCCATTGATATCTTCGGTCAAGGGATAACCCGCCTGGGCCGCCGCATCGATCCACGCCTGATACAAGGGGTTTTTCATGCGGCCATAGGTGGTGTCCAGCGGGCCTGCATCGCCGCGATAGCTATCGCCGCCCTCTGCGCGTCGCTCCGCACGCCGGAAATAGGGGAGGACATCTGCATAACCCCATCCCTGCGCACCCTGTTCCTGCCATGTCTCAAAATCCAGCGGATTGCCGCGAACATAGACAAGACCATTGATCGATGACGATCCGCCCAGTCCTTTGCCGCGCGGCGTGTGCATACGGCGGCCGACCAGATGGGGTTCGGGCTCGCTTTCATATTGCCAGTTATATTTGCGGGTGTTCATCGGGATCGACAGGGCGCTCGGCATCTGGATGAAAACGGAGCGGTCGGACCCGCCATATTCCAGTACCAATACGCTGCTTCTGCCATCGGCACTCAAACGGTCGGCAAGCACGCAGCCTGCGGAACCCGCCCCCACAATGATATAGTCAAAGTGCCGACTATCCGTCATGCGCTGCGGCCCTGTGCAGCACCAGCAAGCCCCTTAAAGTGCCCGCACACATAAATAGCAGCACCAGCGCCAACGGCAGCCCGGTGGCAATGGCCCCGGCCTGCAACGAGGTCAATCCTCCGCTCAGCAACAGGACCACTCCGATTGCGCCGACCGCAAAGAGCCAGATCGTCTTCTGCTTGAGCGGGGTGTCGGTGCGCCCGCCCGCCGTCATGGTATCGATCACCAAGGTGCCCGAATCCCACCCAGTGACAAAGAAAATCAGTATCAGGGCAATCGCGACAAAGGACGTGAACTGCGCCCAAGGCAGGCTGCCCAGCAACACGAACAATTGGGTGTCAAGGCTAGCCTTGGCCAACTCCGCGCCGTTGCCCGCGACGATTTGGGCAATGCTGGCGTCGCCGAAAATCGTCAGCCACAATATGCCGAGCAGGCTAGGCGCGATCATCGCTCCGGCGATAAATTCGCGCACCGTGCGGCCCAGCGATATGCGCGCCATGAACATGCCGACAAAGGGTGCCCAGCTGATCCACCACGCCCAATAATAGACCGACCAGTCGTTGTAAAAACCGGTGTCGGTGCGGCCAACAGGATTGGACAAGGCCGGGAGCAGTTTAAGGTAATTGGCGATATTGCTGAAGATATCGCTGAGCAATTGCCATGTTGATCCGGTTGTCAAAACAAAGACCAATAGCGCGAAAGCGACCCACATATTCACTTCGCTCAAAATGCGAATGCCGCGATCAATCCCGCCGCGCACGGACAAAAAGGTTATCGCTGCCATAATGGCAATCAGCATCAGGATCGTCATAGGCGTACTCGCCACGCCGTATAGATAGGATATGCCTGCCATCGCTTGCTGGGCACCCAGCCCCAAAGATGTCGCCAGTCCAAATATCGTCGCCAAAACTGCGAGCACCTCGACAACATCGCCGGTGCGCCCCCAAATGGCTTTGCCAAACAATGGATAGAATGCCGACCGCATGGACAGGGGCATGTTGAAATCAAAGCGGAAGACGGCAAGCGCAAGTCCGGTTACCGCGAAAATAGCCCATGGGTGCAGCGACCAATCGAAAATCGTCGCCGCCATGGCGAGACTGCGGGATTGGACCGCATCGCCCGCCGCACCGCCCAACGGTGCCCCCGACCCTCCCGCCATAGAGGATGTGAAATGGGTGACCGGTTCGCCCACGCCGTAAAAGACAAGGCCAATCCCCATCCCCGCGCCAAACAACATCGCAAACCATGACAGGCGCGAATAGTCCGGTGACGCCCCTTTGCCGCCCAGCCGGATCTTGCCCAATGGTGATAGGGCCACAACGATGCAAAATAGCAGCAGCAGGTTGCCAGCGGTCATGAAAAACCAGTCGAAACGCGATACCGCCCCGGCACGGAGAGCGGAGAACAGATCCGCAGATTCCTTGGGCGCGATCATACTGAAAACGATGACCGCCGCCGCAATCAATGCCGTTGGTACAAAAACCGCCGGATTGACCTGCATCCCCGCCCAGTTCCGATTGGACTTTCCATATCCACCGACATCAATCGTGCTTGCCCAGTCAGCCATCCCTTGGTCCATTCCCCTGCGAAGAATGACAATGGCTGGCAGCGGTGGACAGCGCTGTCCACAGCCAATCGGCAAAACTGCGCCACACCTCTACATAAAATCTGTCTTCAGCTTCGCGGATCAGAATGATTTCAACGGTTTCATAAATCGTTCGCCTCGCGGTTCCGCTGGCAAACACATCCAAATCCTGTGGGCAACCCGACATCAGTATTTCTGCCGCCTTCGGCCCTTCCACGATCAGGCATACCGAACGCTCGCTGACATCCGTTACCGAAACGGCCAGTCCGGCACCCATCGGGATAGGTGTTCCGGCTGGCGCTCGCAGCAGCCATTCATCGGGTCCCAGACAGGCAATTCCGCCTGCGGTCAAACCGATCTTTTTCGGAACCTTCACGCCCAATAATGTCTCGAGCGCCTGCCCTTGCCGCGCGCGCAGCGAATAGCGCGCCATGGGCGGTGCCAAGCTGATCGTCACGCCGCTGGTCACAAAGGGAGCAAACGGAACCGGTTCGCAGCGCACAAGATGTTCAGACATGCAGCCGCGTCCCTTCCGCATCATAAAACACCATGCCGCTTACTTTGGCCGTATGGGTTTTGTCCGGCATCGGAATGTGCAGCGTTTCCCCCATGCGTCCCTGACCGCCCGCAACCAGCGCCAATGCGATCGAGCGGCCTAGAGCTGCGCTCCAATAAGACGAAGTCACATGGCCGATCATTTTCATCGGAATCGGCTGATTGGGGTCGCCCACAATTTGCGCCCCTTCTTCCAGCACAACATTGGGATCATCGGTGAGCAGTCCAACCAACTGCTTGCGGCCCGACGCAACAATATCGGGGCGTGCCAAGGATCGCTTGCCAACAAAATCAGCCTTTTTCTTCCCCACCGCCCAATCCAGCCCAGCGTCATAGGGCGTGACAGTGCCATCAGTATCCTGTCCGACGATGATAAAGCCCTTTTCTGCGCGCAGCACGTGCATCGCCTCTGTACCATAAGGCGTTATGCCATAGGGCGCGCCCTCGACCATGATCCGTTCCCACAAAGCGCGGCCATAGGCGGTGGGCACATTGATTTCGAAGCCGAGTTCTCCGGTAAAGCTGACCCGAAACAGGCGGGTTAGAATACCGCAAATCGTGCCTTCGCGGATCGCCATATGCGGAAAGGCCTCGGCAGAAAGATCAATCCCTTCAACCAAAGGTGCCAGCACCTTTCGCGCATTCGGGCCTTGCAGCGCGATAACCGCAAATTGCTCGGTCGTGCTGGTCAGCCAGACATTGAGGTCGGGCCACTCAGTCTGGAGATAATCCTCCATCATATTGAGCACCCGCGCCGCGCCGCCCGTTGTTGTCGTCAAGTGAAACCGGTCTGTAGCCAATCGCGCCGAAACGCCATCATCGGTGATAAAGCCATCTTCTTTGAGCAGCAGCCCATAACGACAACGCCCGGATTCCAAGGCCTTCCACGGATTGGTATACATGCGGTTGAGGAACTCCGCCGCATCTGGCCCGACAACCTCGATCTTGCCCAAGGTGGAGGCATCGAAAATGCCGACGCTCGACCGCACCGCAAGGCATTCGCGGTTCACGGCCGCGAGCATATCCTCCCCCGTCTTGGGGAAATAGCGCGCGCGCCGCCACTGGGCGACCAGTTCAAATACCGCGCCGTTATCCTCGGCCCAGGCATCGATGTTGGTTTTGCGGGTCGCTTGAAACAAAGCCCCTTTGGCATGCCCTGCCAGCGCGCCAAAAGTCTGCGGCGTATAGGGCGGACGAAAGGTAGTGAGGCCAATATCGACAACCGGCTTGGCCAATGCAGTCGACGCTATCTGCAGGCCGTTGAGGTTCGACGTCTTGCCCTGATCGGTCGCCATGCCGGTGGTGGTGTAGCGTTTGATGTGCTCGATCGAACGAAACCCTTCGCGTACGGCCAGATTGATATCCTTGGCCGTCACGTCGTTCTGGAAATCGACAAAGGCCTTGATCCGGCTGGGATCCTTTGGCGTCGGCAGCACATCAATTACAGCGCCTTGGCCAAAGTCCCACTCCCCCGCACAGGCCCCGACGCAGCGCACATTCTCATTGGGCTGGTCGGGCACATAAGCACCCAGATCATCACGCCATTTCAGGCTGCCCTTGCTGTGTGACCAAAGATGCACACTCGGCGTCCAGCCGCCCGCCATCAACAGCGCATCACAGGGAATACGACTGTCAATATTACCGCCATTGAGGCTTATCTGGATCGATTGAACCTGATGACGGCCATTGACCCCGATGACACTATGGTTGAGATAGACCTTGATGCCCCGGCGTTCAGCCTCGGCCATCAGGGCATCATTAACACTCTCTCGAACATCAATGATCGCAGCGATGCTGACCCCTGCGCTAGCGAGTGCAAAAACATCGTGCCAGCCGCTGTCGTGCGCCGCCATCAGAGCGACCGACTTGCCGACCGCAACCCCGTAACGATTGGCGAAGGTCTTGGCGGCAGAGGACAACATCACCCCCGGCGTATCATTGCCGTCGAACACCAAGGGGCGTTCGATCGCGCCCTGCGCCAGAATAACTTCGCCTGCCCTGATCCGCCAGAGTTTCTCTCTCGGGCCATCGCCGAGATTTGATTGCTGATCGGTCAGCCGCTCTACCGCGCCAATGAAGTTATCATGGTAATATCCGAACGCTGTCGTCCGGGTCAGGACTCTCACGTTTGCCGCTTCGGCCAGTGCCTTTAGGCTAGTCTCCAGCCAAGCCCATAAAGCGGGATCAGACAAAGCGCCTCCGCCCGGCTCATCCTGCTCGTCGATCAGCATGACCCGATTGCCCGACGCCGCTGCCGCCAGCGCCGCATCGATGCCCGCTGGCCCCGCGCCAATGATCAGCACATCGCAATGCGCGTAGGTGGAGGCGTAGAGGTCGGGGTCTTCCTCGGTCGGCGCATCGCCCAACCCAGCCATTTTCCGGATAGCTGGCTCATAGAGTCGGTCCCAAAAGGAACGCGGCCACATGAAGGTTTTATTGTAAAAGCCCGCCGGGAAAAACATCCCCAACCGGTCATTGATCGCGCCAAAGTCGGTTTTGAGCGAGGGCCAGCGGTTTTGGCTGACCGCTTTCAGACCTTCGTAAATCTCCACATTGGTGGCGCGCAAGTTGGGTGTGAAACGTCCCGGCCCGCGGTCGACCGAAACCAAGGCATTCGGCTCTTCGCTCCCCGCCGCGATCAGGCCGCGCGGACGATGATATTTGAACGACCGGCCAAAAAGTGTCACACCGCTCGCCAGCAAGGCCGAGGCCAGCGTGTCGCCCGCTAAGCCCCCGTAGCTCTTCCCATCAAAGCTGCACCGTACGGGCGTGTTGCGGTCCACACGCCCCCCGGTTTCCAAACGATAACCGCTCATTTGCGCGGCTCCCCGGCCTTGTAGGTGACTTCAAACTTATCGGTCACGGTGTCGCGGACCGCGTTAAAAAAACGGCCACAGCCATGAACATGCCGCCAACGCTCATGATGTCGCCCGCGCGGGTTGGCGCGGATGAACTGATACCGTTCCCATTCTTCATCGCTCATCGCCGAAGGATCGGGTGGGCGAGTGATATGCGCTTCGCCAGCATAAGCAAATTCAATTTCCGCGCGCTTTTCATCGCAATAGGGGCAGTAGATCAGGATCATCAGTGCGCTACCGCCGCGGCTGCCGCTTCATCGATCAACCGGCCATTGCGAAACCGATCCAGATTATAGGGCGCATTGATCGGATGAGGCTCGTCCTTGGCCATCGTATAAGCGAGCAAATCGCCCGCCCCCGGCGTTGCCTTGAAGCCGCCAGTACCCCATCCGCAATTGACATACAGGCCCTTGACCGGAGTCTTACCCAATATGGGTGAGCGGTCGGGGGTCACATCGACAATCCCGCCCCATGTGCGCAGCATCCGCATGCGCCGGTAAATGGGGAAAATCTCACAAATCGCCGCCAGCGTATGCTCGACAATATGCAGTGCGCCGCGCTGCGAATAGCTGACATATTGGTCGGTGCCCGCACCGATGACCAACTCGCCCTTGTCCGACTGGCTCATATAGGCATGGACGGTGTTCGACATGACGACGCAGGGGAAGGTCGGCTTGATCGGCTCTGAAACAAGCGCCTGAAGCGGGTAGCTTTCGAGCGGAAAATCAAGCCCAGCCATCTGCATGACAACCGAGCTATTGCCCGCCGCCGATACACCGACGCGCTTACTGGCAATATATCCGCGTGTCGTTTCCACGCCTTCGACCGCGCCGTCATGTCCCCGCCGGATACCTGTTACTGCACAATTCTGTATGATATCGACACCCAGCGCCGCCGCTGCACGGGCATAGCCCCAAGCCACGGTATCATGCCGGGCCGTGCCCCCGCGCCGTTGCAGCGCAGCACCCAGCACGGGATAGCGGGCATCGGGCGATATATTGAGCGGTGGACAATAGGCCTTGGCCTCCTGCGGCGAAAGCCATTCATTATCAACGCCGTTCAGCCGGTTGGCGTGGATATGCCGTTTGAAGCTCTGAATATCATGCACATTGTGCGCCAGCATCATCACGCCGCGCTTGGAATACATGGTGTTGTAATTCAGCTCCTGACTGAGACCATCCCAAAGCTTGACCGCGTGATCATAAAGATGCGCGCTTTCGTCATAGAGATAG
>JBGSLY010000084.1:0-5358 GCA_041740435.1 Parasphingorhabdus sp. | reverse complement strand
GGTGGGCAGATTGCGGTGGACCTCCGCCTCCATCTCGCGTGCGGTCTCAACATTGATCCGCACCACGCCAGGCGGCGTGGGCAGCGACACCGGCCCCGCAATTAAAGTCACCCGCGCACCCGCATCCGCCGCCGCCGCTGCAATGGCAAAACCCTGCTTGCCCGAGCTTCGGTTGGCGATATAGCGCACCGGGTCAATCGGTTCATGGGTGGGGCCGGCAGTGACCAGCACATGGCGGCCGTGTAAGGCGCGGTGGTTGTCGGCGGCAAAGGCGGGTTGGTCGATGAGGGGATTCGCATCAGGCGAAAGCAACCGCACGATCTCGGCAAAAATCGCTTCCGGCTCCGGCATCCGTCCGGGGCCAAATTCGCCGCACGCCATCGCACCTTCGTCCGGGTCCAGAACAAGCACACCATCCCCGCGCAGCTGGACCACATTCCGCTGGGTTGCCGGATGCTGCCACATCCGCACATTCATCGCCGGGACCGCCAAAACCGGGGTATCGGTGGCGAGCAGCAACGTGGTCGCCAGATCATCGGCGATGCCTCCAGCCATTTTTGCCAGCAGATTTGCGGTTGCCGGAGCCACAACAACCATATCCGCTTCCCGGCTCAGCTGGATATGCCCCATTTCGCTCTCGTCCTTCAGCGACCAGAGCGTGGTGTGGACCTCGTTTTCGCTGAGCGCCGACAGCGTCATTGGTGTGACAAATTGCGCCCCCGATTCGGTAAGCACACAGCGCACCGTCATTCCGGCCTTTTTGATCAGCCGGATCAGCTCCGCCGCCTTATAGGCCGCGATCCCGCCGCCGATGATCAGCAATATGTGCTTGCGCTCCGCCATGGCCGGGTCTTTGCACAGGCGCGGGCGCCAAGTCCATGATTTCGTGCTTGGCCACCGCCGGAAATGGCCTATGAAAGGGTCCGAAAAGCGAAATAACAGGGGAAAAGTAATGCGGATGATTGTGCTCGGGTTGATTGTCGTGGCCGGGATTTTTAACCTGATGCTTGGGCTGTCCTTTCTCTTGAACCCGGTCAATATGGCGTCGCAGTTCGCGCTTGATCCGCGCGGTATTCAGGGGCTGGCGAGCCTGCGCGCCGATTTCACCGCGTTTTTTCTGGTCGTTGGCAGCATGATGATCTGGGGCGCGTGGCGGCGATTACCGACGCTTTTTCTCACCCCGATGCTGTTGCTCGGCATCGCTTTTCTGGGCCGCTGCCTTAGCCTGATCCTAGACGGCGCGGCTGATACCGCCTTTTTGCCGATGGGGATCGAGGCAGCGCAGGTCCTGTTGTTGCTTTGGGGGCGCAATATGCTGCGCCAATCCTGACTTTCCGTCCATCTCCCTGCTTGACAAGCAAAAGACCCGGCGATAGGGCCGCGCCTTCCAATCCGGTCCCAATTTAACAGAACGAGCGTGAAGCCCATGAAGATCCGCAACTCCTTAAAGTCGCTGAAAGGCCGCCACCGCGACAATCGCGTGATCCGTCGCCGGGGTCGCACCTATGTCATCAACAAGACGAATCGCCGGTTCAAGGCGCGTCAGGGCTGATTCTGTCCAGTCGGCCAATGTCCGGCGGTCCAATCCATACCGTTATATTTGATATCGGACAGGTCCTGTACCAATGGGATCTGAAGCATATCTTTGTGTCCCGAATCCCCGATGCGGCGGAGCTGGATTGGTTGATGACCACCGTCATCACCCCGCAATGGCATTTCCAGCACGATCTGGGGGTTTCGTTTGCCGATATGGTAGCGGAACGTTCAGCCGAATTCCCGGATGCCGCAAATCATATCCGTTATTATGCCGAAAATTTCGCCGATAGCATTCCCGGACCCATACCCGGCAGCTTGCAGCTGGTCGAGCGTCTGCATAGCGCGGGCGTGCCGCTATTTGGCATATCCAATTTCGGCAGCGATGCCTGGGCCCAGTTCCGGCCTCGTGCGCCGATATTTGACCGTTTCCGCGACATTGTGATTTCGGGACACGAGCGGCTGGCCAAGCCGGACCCTGCGATATTCGCGCTGGCCGTCGCCCGATTCGGCGTCCTACCCGAACAATGCCTGTTCATCGACGACCGCGCCGACAATGTCCGTGCCGCACAGGAGTGCGGCATGGCGGGCCATGTGTTTGCAGATGCAGCGGGTTTAGAGGCGGAATTGGTTGGTGCAGGATTATTATAAACGGCGGCCTATCCCTGATAGCCTTCAGGCCCACGCATTTTATATGGTCGTCTTGCGATAATTCAAAAAATCCTCAAGCTGGCTGATCTTTGCGGGCCTTTTAGCCCCGGCGCACTATTGGCCAAATCCATTATTCGAGACTCCCATTTTGCCATCATCTTCGCTGCGTTTCCGTTTCGCACCGGGCAAAAGGCATTGTATCGTAACGGTTTCATTCCGCAAAACCCCAAAATTTGCTTGTTCCAGCGATGTTTGATGCCATTCTTATAGGCAAAGCGCATAAACAGTGCTGGCGTATCCATGGTGACCAAAATATCTGCAGATCGTCCAGCCAGCAAACCATCCTACCAAGGATCGTCAGAATGATATCGAAATGCAAAATGTGGCAATAACAAGCGGTCAATAAATGCTTTGACAACAGCAGGCTCTGCCCCCCACCACATCGGAAAGGCAATCACCAGATGATCACAGAGATCAATCTTTTGGGCAGCGTCAAGCAAATCCGGTTCCCAACGCTGCGGTTGTAAACATCCCCGATGCAATACTGGATCGAAGGACAAATCCCTGATTGCAATGTGGTCAACTATGCTGGCTTTGCAAGCATTGCGGTAGACATCAAGCAAATGTGCGCTCAGGCGGTTTGCATCAGGATGTCCGTCAATCAGAACAAGATGCATATTTCTCAACCTCCCAAATTTCAAAAAAACCGCTCTACCGCCGCTTCAGCTCGTCCCCGCTTAACCGAACAACGTGCAGCAAATTGGTTGAACCCGGTGTACCAAACGGGACCCCGGCACAGATAATCAGCCGCGATCCCGCATGACCCAGCCCGTGACGCAGCGCCATCCGCTTGGCCTTGGCGATCATTTCTTCAAAATCGGTCACGTCCCGCGTCACCACGGCATGCGCGCCCCAAAGTAGGCCGACGCGGCGCGCGGTATGCTTGTCGGGGGTTAGAACGAGTAGCGGCACCAACGGCCGTTCGCGCGCCATCCGCCGTGCGGTCGATCCGGACGAAGTGAAACAGACGATTGCCGAGGTTTCAATCGTCGCAGCAATTTGTGCGCTCGCCGCCGACAGCGCGTCGGCGGTGGTGCTTTCAGGCAAAGTCTGCGTAAAATGCACCCGGTCGGCGTAATTGGGATCGCTTTCGACCTGATGCGCGATCCGGTCCATCATCTGCACCGCCTCGACCGGCCAATCGCCAACCGCGCTTTCCGCCGACAGCATGACCGCATCCGCGCCGTCATAAATCGCAGTCGCGACATCGGACACTTCGGCGCGAGTCGGGGTGGGAGAGGTTATCATCGATTCGAGCATCTGGGTCGCGACCACCACAGGCCGCCCCAATTTGCGCGCGGCAGCAACAATCTGTTTCTGCAGCGGCGGCACCTGTTCGGGCAGCAGTTCTACACCCAGATCGCCGCGCGCGACCATCACCGCATCGGACAGCTCCAATATCTCGTCAAGGCGCTGGATCGCTGCCGGCTTTTCGATCTTGGCGAGCAGCGCCGCTTTGCCGCCGATCAACCTTCGCGCCTCCGCCACATCCTCGGGTCGCTGGACAAAGCTGAGCGCGATCCAGTCCACCTGTTGCTCCAGCGCGAAGGTCAAATCGCGCTTGTCCTTGTCGGTCAGCGAGCTGAGCGGTAGCACCACTTCGGGTACATTCACGCCTTTGCGGTCGGAAATCATGCCGCCCACCATCACTTCTGTCGCTACGCTGTCACCGGTGCTGCGCGTGACCTTCAAACGGATTTTTCCGTCATCGAGCAACAGCGAATGTCCAGGCTCCAGCGTCTGAAGGATTTCGAGGTGCGGCAGAAAGACGCGGGCTTGATTGCCCGGTGCCGGGTCGCTGTCGAGGGTGAAGCTGGCTCCGGTGACAAGCTCGACCGGCGCGACGGCAAAGCGGCCGATCCGCAATTTAGGACCCTGCAAATCGGCCAATATGGTGATCGGCCGACCGCTTTTTCTTTCCAGAGCGCGGATGGTCTGGACGTTGACCGCGTGTGCGGCATGTTCGCCGTGGCTCATGTTCATTCGAAAGGCGTCCACTCCCGCGCGGTATAGCCGCTCGATCATTTCGGGGCTTCCGCTAGCCGGGCCTAAGGTCGCCAGAATCTTGACCTTGCGGCCGCGGGAAAAATTTTGCGTGTTCATCGCATCCTCGGGTTTATCGGAGCGCCGGACCCTGCCATAGTCGCCGAATATGACAAGGGGATTATGCCCCGCAAACTCGAAAGGCATACGTATGAACCCGATTTCCGATGCAGCAGCGGCAGCGGCCTTTCGCCACCTTGTTACCCATTTGCAGCACCGTCATGATGTGCAGAATATCGACCTGATGGGCCTCGCGGGTTTTTGCCGCAACTGCCTTGCCGACTGGGTGATGGAGGCTGCCCAAGATCAGGGCGGCACCCTAACCCGCGATGCTGCGCGCGAAGCCATCCACGGCATGCCGATGGCCGAATGGAAAGCCAAATATCAGACCGAAGCGACACCAGAGCAGCTTGCAAAAATGCAGGAAAGTGTGGCCAAGAATGCCAAGGCTGATTAAGGCGACGTCTTTGATTCTTCATCGCCTTCGGCCCTGCCCGGACGGCCCCAAATTAGGAATATTATCATGAGCGAAGGCAATGTCGCCGCCGACCAATTGCGTCTGTTTATCGAGCGTATCGAGCGGCTGGAAGAAGAGAAAAAGGGCATGGCCGACGATATCCGCGACGTGTACAGCGAGGCGAAGAGTCAGGGATATGACGCCAAAATTATGCGGCAAATCGTCCGGCTGCGCAAAATGGAACCGAATGACCGCCAGGAAATGGAAGCGATTCTCGATACCTATAAAGCGGCGCTTGGTCTGGCGTAGCTTTCGGGGTAAACGGGCGGAAATCCAATCGGAGAACCCCCAATGATTACCACCACGACCAACACCATCGAAGGCCAGCCGGTCCAGCGTTATCTGGGCATTGTGACCGGCGAGGTTATTGCAGGCGCCAATATAGTGCGTGATATCTTCGCCAGCTTCAGCGATATTTTCGGCGGCCGGTCGCAGAAATACGAAGACGTGCTGACCCGCGCCCGCGAAGAGGCTTTACTGGAAATGCAAGCCAAGGCGGCCAAGCTGGGCGCCAATGCGGTGTTGGATATTTTTGAATTTACTATGGCCTGCCA
>JBGSLY010000083.1:0-1868 GCA_041740435.1 Parasphingorhabdus sp. | reverse complement strand
TTTGGCGGCGCGCGCGACGGCACCGGCGGCTCGGCCACTCCGGCAGAAGAAGTGGTAGCGGAGATCGAAGCCGAAGGCGGCACCGCGATGGCCGCGGCCTGTTCGGTGACCGACTTTCCGGCGGTGCAGAAAATGGTCGCTGACACCATCGAACGCTGGGGCCATGTCGATATCTTGGTCAACAATGCCGGTGTGCTGCGCGACAAAACCTTCCACAAAATGGAGCTGGATGACTTCCGGTTCGTGATGGACGTCCACCTGATGGGCAGCGTCAATTGCACCAAGGCGGTCTGGGATCACATGCGTGAGCGTGGCTATGGCCGGATCGTGATGACCACCAGCTCGACCGGCCTTTATGGGAATTTCGGGCAGGCCAATTATGGCGCAGCCAAGCTGGCGCTGGTTGGCCTGATGAATTCGCTGCATCAAGAAGGCGTCGGCAAGGGCATTCACATCAACTGCATCTCGCCCGTCGCCGCGACCCGGATGACCGAAGATATCATGCCAGAGGCGATGCTGAAGCTGCTGGTCCCCGAAGCGGTGACCCCGGCGGTGATCTATCTGTGCAACGACAATGCGCCGTCCAAAGTCATTCTGGCCGCTGGTGCTGGCGGCTATGCTGCGGCGAAGATTTTCGAAACCGAAGGCATTTTCCTGCCCGAAAATGACCGCAGCGCCGAAGCGTTGGCCGCCCGGATCGACGAGGTCATGGATTCAGCCGGACAGCAGGAATATCAGAACGGCGGCGGACAAGGTGCGAAATTCATGCGCCGGATGAAGGAAACATTGGGCAATTAACCCCAGATCAGGAGAGAGAATATGGCAGTCATCAAACCCAGTGAACTCACCAACTATGTCGGCAAAGAAGTCGGCGTGTCCGAATGGTTCGATATGTCGCAGGAACGGATCAACGGCTTTGCCGATGTCACCGGCGACCATCAGTTTATTCATGTCGATGTTGAAAAGGCCAAGGATACGCCGTTTGGCGGGACCATCGCCCATGGTCTGCTGACCCTCTCGATGCTCCCCGTTATGTCCTATGGCACGACTCTGGGTCTCGAAAATACGGTGATGGGCATCAACTATGGCTATGACAAGGTCCGCTTCCTCAATCCGGTTCGCGCCGGTTCCAAGGTCCGTGCGCGGCACACCTTGATCGAGGCGGCGGAGAAACAGCCCGGTCGCTGGCTTTTGAGCTATGATGTCGTAGTGGAAATCGACGGCATCGAAACTCCGGCCCTGATCGCCCGCTCTCTGGTGATGATCGTGGTGGGGGGTTAGGACGGATTAGCAGCATTCGACGAATCTGACCTACCAAATCCTCCCCTACCCCTTGGGAGGAGGATTTGAACCACCTTCGATCTAACCCCCACCGCCCCAATTGGCTTCCAGTTGCACCGCCGCGCGCGGGACGTCCAGTTTCGCTTCATTGAAATTCAGCCGTCCCCCCGGTGCCAATCGGCTTTGGTTGAGCTTCAACTGCCAGTTATAGACCACCCGCCCGCTGGCATCGCGCAGGGTGACGATGACCGGCGGAATTTCCAGCTCCTGATCGGTGGGATTGATAATCGTACCGCTGGCGGCGAAATAATCGGTGCCGTCGGCGAGCGTCCGGCGTTCCTGATTAGGATTAAGCTCGATGAGTAAGTCGGACTGCGCAATATCCCCCATCTGCACACCGGTCAGCCAAGACGGCACTCCAAACATCGCCACCGCACCGGCACCGCTCAGCGCGACAACGGCGAAAACCGCCGCCGCCCAGGTCCAGTATTTGGCGGGATTGCGGCGGGGCCGGATCGGCGGGTCGGGGGGAAGATGGGTAAAATCGGGCACCGGCGGAGGTGTGCGGTTGCGGATTGGCGGGCCAT
>JBGSLY010000082.1:0-2575 GCA_041740435.1 Parasphingorhabdus sp. | reverse complement strand
CCGTCGGGGCCTTTGCTGTTTTACTTATAGGCCCAATGCGCCGACATGCCGAATTCGTTGTCGCGGTGCATCTGCTTTGAACGGATCTGCACCTCGACCCGCATCGTACCGCCGCGCATGATGGTCGTGTGCAGGGATCGGTACCCGTTGCGTTTGGGTGTCGAGATGTAATCCTTGAACCGGCCCGGTACCATGTTCCATTTGCGATGGAGCACGCCCAATGCGCGGTAACAATCGTCCTCGCTCTCGGTGATAATACGAAAGGCAATGATGTCGGTCACTTGCTCAAAGCTGACATGGCGCTCCTGCATTTTGCGCCAGATCGAATAGGGATGTTTCTCCCGGCCCGAAATCTGCGCATGCACCCCGGCGTCGGCCAATTCGCGGCGCATTGCGCTGGCGATCTTGTCGACTTGGCCGGTATCGCTGGCTTGAATTTCGGCAAGCTTGTCGGTGATCGTCTTATAGGCATCCGGCTCCAGCTGCTCAAAGGCGAGCAGCTGCATTTCGCGCATATATTCATACATGCCGATCCGCTCCGCCAGCGGGGCATAGATATCCATGGTTTCGCGCGCAATCCGGCGGCGCTTATCCTCATTTTTGATGAAATGCAGCGTGCGCATATTGTGCAGCCGGTCGGCCAGCTTGACCAGCAGCACCCGGATATCGTCCGACATCGCCAGCAGAAATTTGCGCAGGTTTTCCGCCGCCCGCTCGTCCTCGGTCTGCGCCTCGATCTTCGATAATTTGGTAACGCCATCAACCAGTCGGGCAATTTCCGGGCCGAACCTTTTCTCGATATCCTCAATGGTGGTCAGCGTATCTTCGACGGTATCGTGCAGCAGGGCGGTAACAATGGTTTGCTGGTCCAGCCGAAGCTCGGTCATCAACCCGGCGACTTCGATCGGGTGGCTGAAATAGGGATCGCCGCTGGCGCGCTTTTGCTTGCCGTGCTTCTGCACCGAAAACACATAGGCGCGGTTGATCAGATCCTCATCGGCATCGGGATCATAATCGCGGATTCGTTCCACCAGTTCATATTGTCTCAGCACGGTTGCAGGATGGAAGCGATAGCCGCCGCAATGCAACATGTTTCTCGTCCCCAATGGTGACAAAAAAATCGCCGGCGGAAGAATATCCGCCGGCGTTGAGGCTATCGACCCGGTCGGGGGGAGACGGCTATGCGAAAACCATCAACCGGCGGGACGAGAAATTGTGAGAGGCAGGGTTTCGCTTTAGGGGGGCAAGCAAAGGGGGGAATGGCTCTGCCTTCCGAAGGGTTATCCGTTGCAGCGTTGCAGTTCTTCGGCATCAAAAGCTTCGCCCTTGACCGAAAAACTTTGCAACTGGCCGACCTTGCGGGCCAGTTTTACGCAAACATTCCGCGCGGAAGACGAGCTGCTGGTGCCGCGGCAGGTGTCGCCTTCGCAGGCAAAGACCGCGTCGCCGATAGTGTGCCGTTTGGTTTCGGTCGGGGCAGCCAGCTCAGCCTTGAAAGCGGGGCCGGTGGTATTGGCACTGGCGGCGCTGGCGGAGAAGATGGTGGCAGTGAAAACTGTTGCCGCGATCAGGGCGACAAGGTGACGGGCGGGATTGTGGGGGAGTGTCATGGGTCTTTCCTTTGGTTCAAAAATCTGCTTTGCAATTTAGGTTGCGAATCACTACCTAATGCATTAGGTTTTAAGTTGCAACTAAAAACTTATATTTTTTTTGGGGATTGCTCCCCAATGGGTTAGGGTGAGGGATATGGGAGAGCTCAAAGAAAATTTGTCGGACAGCTGCAGCCTTGGCGTGGTGCTTGATGTCATCGGCGAACGCTGGTGCTTCATGATCCTGCGCGCCAGTTTCAATGGCGTCCGGCATTTCGAGGATTTCCTGGTGCAAATCGGCATCGCCCGCAACATATTGGCCAATCGGCTCACCCGAATGGTGGAGGGCGGCATCATGGCGCGTACCCCCTGCGCCGATGACAAACGCAAGATCGAATACCGGCTCACCGAAAAGGGCTCGGATCTGCTGCCGACAATGTTGGCTATGCGGCAATGGGGAGAAAAATGGGAAACCGGCATACCGTCCAACCCCGTGCTCGCCGACAACCGCGACCGCAGGCCGATTGGCAAGATATCCATTAGATCACACGACGACCGGGTCCTGACGATGGACGACCTGTGCTGGATCGACCAATCAGAACTCGCCTCCACAATCGAGGAACAGCGCGACGATCAAGTGGTCCGCCATTTGCGCGATATTGGCTTGGCGGCCAGCCGTTAGAGTATCAACCTATTTTTATCGAGCGGAAAATTGTCAAAAAATTTGGCAATCGGCATTTCAGAGACATTCCCAGCAAAGTTATAGTAAAGAATAGTCTGCGCCGCTCCAATCCAAAGCCTTGACTAATGCATCCTCTTGCCATTCCGACAGTTCGCTATTGGGTTGCAGGTCGCGGACTCCGATGAAGCTGTTGGAGGTTAGTGCGATGGTGCCGCTCAGCTTGATCACCAGATCAGCCACCCCGTCGCCGTTAACATCGCCCTCGACAAAGGTGCTGCTGCCAATTTGTTGGTAGCGCAGCTCG
>JBGSLY010000081.1:0-8554 GCA_041740435.1 Parasphingorhabdus sp. | reverse complement strand
GCGCAGGCGCGGGGCGACCTTGGCCGCTTCCGACGGATCGCCGGAGATCACCGCCGACAGCCCGTATTCGGTGTCATTGGCGATGCTGACCGCCGAATCAATGTCGTCATAGCTCATCACCGTGACCACGGGGCCAAAGATTTCTTCCTTGGCAATCCGCATATCGGGGGTGACGTCGCTGAACACCGTCGGTTTGATATAATATCCGCGGTTGACGTTGGTCGGCAGGCCGGTGCCGCCGGTTTGCAGCGTCGCGCCTTCATCAATCGCGGATTGGATCAGGTCCTGCACCTTGTCAAACTGGGTCTTGTTGACGAGCGGACCCAAGTGACCGCCTTCGTTCATCGGATCGCCGACTTCGGTCCCGGCAAACATGCCCTTGATAAAGCCGGTTGCCTCCGCGACCTGCCCCTTGTGCACCAGCACGCGGGTTGGCGAGATACAGCTTTGCCCCGAATTGATCAGCACGCCGCCGACAGTGGGCGGCAAGACTTCTTCCAGTTTCGCGCCGGGCAGGACGATATTGGGCGATTTACCGCCCAGTTCCTGATGCACCCGTTTGACGGTATCGGCGGCGGCCTTCGCCACCAAGATACCGGCGCGGGTTGAACCGGTGAAGCTGACCATATCGACATCGCGATGCGCGGAAATCGCCGCACCGACAGTCGGACCGTCACCCTGCACCAGATTGAACACACCGGGAGGGACGCCCGCGGCGTCGAGAATTTCAGCAAAAATCGCGGCATTGCCGGGGCATTCTTCCGAAGGTTTTAGCACCATTGTGTTGCCGCCTGCCAGCGCGGGCGCGACTTTGAGCGCGATCTGGTTGAGCGGCCAGTTCCATGGGGTGATCATGCCAATCACGCCCATCGGTTCATAGACCACGGTGTTTGCGCCATGCTGTTCGCTAAAGGCAAAGCTTTCGAGCGCCGGGATGGTGCCGAGAAATCCTCCCAGCCCCGCCGGTGCCTGTGCCGCCGCGCCCAGGCTGACCGGAGCGCCCATTTCCTTGGCCATCGACTGCACCAGATCGGGAATCCGTTTTTGATATTCCTCGACAATCCGGCCCAGCAGCGCCAAGCGTTCTTCGCGGGTGGTTTGGCTATAGCTGACAAAAGCCGCCTTGGCTGCCGCAACGGCTGCATCGACATCGGCCTTGGTGCCCAAAGTGATTTCGGTGCAGGGTTCTTCGGTCGCCGGGTTGATCACCTGATGCCGGGTGCCGCCGACGGAGTCGACCCATTGGCCATTGATGTAATTTTGCAGATAGCTGTCCATGATACTCTCCTGTGGGGGTGCGCCCGAATCAGCGCGCCGGTTTTTCCGCGTTAGGATGGAACCAATCGGCGGCCCGCGTCAACTTAGCAATTGGTATAAGAGGAAAGGAGGTCGCCGCAGCTAACGGCAAAGCCGCGCCGGGATCAGGCCCCGGCTGCTGTTGCCGACGAAAAAGCTGTTCGCAAGGTCTGCGAGGGTCAATGTGGATTCAACCGCTCGCCCTTCCGCCAATAACGCTCCGCGCAGCACACCTGGCAGCACCCCGAGCGTCAGCGGCGGGGTCAGCAGCTGCCCATCGCGTTCAACAAACACGTTGTAATAGGCCGCTTCACTGATCACACCGTCGGCGTCGTGGAATATCGGCTGATAGCCCGGCGATGGCATAATATCGGGCGCGGCATAGACCCGCCGATCACTGGTTTTATGGTGCAGTCGGTAATCTTCGGGCGCAGCAACGCGCAGTACCGGGCTACATATCACGACTTCTGGCGGCGGCGGCATCGGGCCGAGTTCAATCGCAATCACCCCCGACCGGGCAAGCAGCAACCGGACCCGGGCCGCTTCCTCTTGATGAAAGGTGACGGCATGCAGGGTGTTGCGCGCTTCGTGCCGGTCAAAGCTAAAGCCCAGCGCCGCCGCGCTGACCTTCATCCGCTCCAGATGCGCTTCCAGCCGGACAATTCCGGTGTCGGGATGAAAGGCCATGGTTTCGATAAGATCGACTTCAGTACCCATGATCCGCGCAAATTTGCCCTTGGCCAGACATTCCTGCCATTCTTCCCCTGCTGTTGAATCAGCGATTATGCCCGAACCCAGACCGATGGAAAGGCTTTTGTCGCCGACACGCCAACGCAATGTGCGGATCGCGACATTAAACGCCGCCTCGCCCCCCGATGCTCCGGCTGGATCGATCCGCCCGATTGAACCGCAATATAGGCCGCGCTGATCGCTCTCTACCTCGGCAATCACCTGCATCGCCCGGATTTTGGGTGCGCCGGTGATCGAGCCGCAGGGATAGATTGCGCGAAGGACTGCCGCAATATCGCTGCCTTGCTTGACCTGCGCAGTGACGGTCGAGGTCATTTGATGGATGGTCGGATAGCTCTCCACGTGGAACAATTGCGGCACCGCGACGCTGCCCGGCTCTGCGATCCGCGACAAATCGTTGCGCAGTAGGTCGACGATCATCAGATTTTCTGCCCGCTGCTTCGGATCGCTCGCCAAATGCGCAATTGCGTCGGCATCCAACGCCGGATCGACGCGCCGTGCCGCTGTGCCCTTCATCGGCTTGGCCATGATCCGCCCATGCTTCATGGCAAAAAACAATTCGGGAGAAAAGGACAGGTGCCAGTGCTCCCCATCAAAAATCACCCCGCCATAGCCCGCCCCTGCACGCTCGCGCAGCGCGGCATATAGCGCCAGTGGGTGGCCGGCAAACAGCGCGTCGGCGCGAAAGGTCAGGTTCGCCTGATAAATATCGCCCGCGTGAATATAGTCGATGATCTTGGCGAAGGCCTTGCCATAGGTATCGCGGGACACACGCGGCACCAACGGCCCTAGCCATGCGCCATCACCGCTGGGCAGCGCATTTTGCAACTGCGCCGCGCTCCATTCCTCATAACCCCGGAACAGACCAAACCAACCCAAGGGCACATCGCGTTCCGCCGGTATCAGTGCCGCCAGTCGAGGCTCCAGCGCAAGGCCCGCTTCATAGCTGAAATATCCCGCCGCATGAAGGCCATTTGCGCTGTCAGCAGCCAATTGCGTCAGCAATGGCTCCAGGTCTTCAACCCGGTCGGCGCGTCGAATGTCCAGCGGATCGCGGTAGCAGCGGATGGTGCCGCGCGCTTCGCTGCGGGCATCATCGAGCAACACGAAAGGCTGATTGGCTGAAAACATGGCCCGCCCCTGTGGCGCATATGCCGGGTGATTGCAATTGTTGGGGCAAGGCCATAGATGGATCCATGAAGAGGACGTCAGCATGTTCCGTTCGCATCGAGCGCAGTCGAGATGCCGGGCAGCTGCGTGTAGCGTCCAAGGTGTCTCGACTTCGCTCGACACGAACGGAAAAATTGAAACGCCCGCTGACATCGGGTTGAATTTTCGTCAAAGGGGTAATCATGCGTCTTGTCGTTCTGTTCGCTTCCCTCGTACTTGCCCTGCCCGCATCGGCGGCTGAGCCCGCTCCTGAACCTTCCACCCCCCGACCCGCCGCGCTGGTCGCCGACCAGGTCCCCGATGTGCCACAATCGGTGGTCGACGATACCTTGCCCTATATGGAGTTTCGCACCGCCAGCTTTGTCGCCTGGGATCCCAAGGACCGGTCCATGCTGGTATCGACCCGCTTTGCCGATACCGATCAATTGCACCGGGTGGCAAAACCTATGGCGAACCGGGAGCAACTGACCTTTGCCAACGAACCGGTGCGTAGCGCCAGCTTTTCACCCGACGGCTCCATGCTGCTCTATGAAAAAGACAGCGGCGGCAACGAGGTCAACCAGATTTATGCGCTCGATAAAGGCAAGAGCCGCCTGATTAGCGACGGGACCAGTCGCCATGCGATCGGCCCGTGGAGCCATGACGGCAAAATGCTGGCGCTGGGCAGCAACCGGCGCACCGGGGTATATAATGATATTTATGTCACCAACCCGCGTGGCCAAGGGGCCGAACCAACGATGCTGCTGGCAAGCGATGGCGGCGGATGGTTTGCACTCGACTTTTCGCCCGACGACCGGCAGCTGCTGGTGTTCAACTATGTCTCGGTGAGCCAGAACCAGCTGCACCTGATCACGCTCGACACCGGCACGATCCGTCAATTGACCGACGCGACCAAGCCGGTGGCCTATAGCAGCCTCGCCTTTGCCCCCGACGGGACATTATGGGCGGCATCCGACGACGGCGCGGATTTGCGGCGTTTGGGGACGATAAATCTGGAAACCGGCGCTTTCATGCCGATGATTGATGAGGCCGTGACCGGCGGTGAGATCGACGGTTTCAAGATGAGCCAAGATGGCCGGTATGTTGCCTATGAGGTCAATCTGGCCGGGCGTTCGGTTCTGCGGATTTATGATCGCAAAGACAGCAGCATCCGCACAGTGGAGGGGCTGGGCACCGGTGTCATTGGTGCAATGGACTTTGCCCCATGGGGCGAACTGGGCCTGACCTTTGCCAGCAACACCGCCGGGACCGACGTCTATAGCGTTGATCCGGCAACGCTGACGGTCACCCGTTGGACCCGAAGCGAGACCGGCGGGCTGGATACCGCCGTCAATGTCACCCCCGAGTTGGTGAGTGTGGAGAGTTTCGATGGCGAAAAGGTCACCGGCTATCTCTATCGCCCCAACCCTGCCCGGTTTAAAGGCAAACGCCCGATGATCATCAGCATCCACGGCGGGCCGGAGGGTCAGTATCGCCCGGGCTTTCTCGGCCGCAACAATTATCTGCTCAATGACATGGGTGTTGCGCTCTTCTATCCCAATGTCCGGGGATCAACCGGTTTTGGCAAACGCTTTGTCGGTCTCGACAACGGGCCGTGGAAGCGCGAGGATTCGGTCAAAGACATAGGCGCGTTCCTCAATCATTTTCGCGCCGATAAGGGGATCGACCGGCGGCGCATCGGGGTTACCGGCGGCAGCTATGGCGGCTATATGACGCTGGCGTCGATGCTGGCCTATCGCGACAAGATCAAGGCCGGACTGGAGATCGTTGGCATTTCCAATTTTGTTACCTTTCTGGAGAATACCGAAAGCTATCGCCGCGATCTGCGCCGCACCGAATATGGCGACGAACGCGACCCCGAACAGCGCAAAAAGCTGGAGGAGATCAGCCCGCTGGCCCGGGCAAGCGACATCCGAATGCCGTTGATGGTCGTCACCGGCGCCAATGATCCGCGCGTACCCGCGAGCGAAGCCGACCAGCTAATCGCCGCCGTCCGCCAAAGCGGCGGCACCGCGTGGCATCTGCTTGCCAAAAACGAAGGCCATGGTTTCCGCAAAAAGGCCAATGCCGATTACCAGTTCTGGACCAGCCTGCTCTTCTGGCAGAAATATCTGCTCGACTGATCAACTTACAGCCCTGCCCAGTCGCAGACTTTCCCGCGTATAGAGCGCCAATCCGGCCCAGATAAAGGCAAAGCAGATCATATGCGCCGTGGTCAGCGGTTCTTGGTACAGGAAAATTCCGATCAGAAACTGCATCGTCGGCGCGATATATTGCATCAGGCCAATTGTGCTGTACCGCACCTTGGGCAAAGCAGCGGCAAACAGCAGCAGCGGCCCAGCGGTCACCAATGCTCCGCCGATCATCATGGCTGTAATGAACGCTGACGAGCCAAATCCGCTCCCGACGCCTTGTCCAAGCGACCAAGCGGCATAGCCAAGCGCAGGCAGGAACAGCACGCTGGTTTCAGCGGTCAGGCCGACCATTGGGCCGACACTCGCCATCTTGCGGATCAAGCTGTACAGCGCCCAGGAGACCGCCAGAATAAGGCTGATCCACAGCGTATCCAGCGCCTGTGTCACCAGCACCGCAACGCCTAAGGCCGCGATGATAACCGCCAGCATCTGCGCTCGGCTCAGCTTTTCCTTGAGCACCAGCATACCCAAGGCGACCGAGACCAAGGGACTTAGGAAATAGCCCAGGCTGGCGGCAACGATATGATCGGTGTTGATCGCGTAGACATAGATCAACCAGTTCAGCGCAATGCACACCGAACTGCCCAGCAGCGCCCAGCGGGAGGGTGCGTGGCCCAATGCAATCCGAAAATTTCCCAAGGTTCCGCGCAGGGCGATGATGACGAACATCATCGGTACCAGCCAGATAATCCGGTGCGCCACGGTCTCCAGCGCCGGTACGTCGGCCAGAAACTTGAAATACACCGGCATCAGGCCCCAGCACAGGCTGGCGGTGAAGGCCTGTGCAAAGCCGATCCGGGCGGCGAGAGGGGATGCAGTGTTCACCCCCGCGCTCATGAAGCGCGCCGCCGCCGAGTCAAGCAAAAGTGGTTAAATTATGCCGCCGCCGATCCAAAGCCGCAGCGCCACCAGCGCCAAGACCACCAGACAGAAATTGCGCCCCGAATTCTTCTCGGACAGCATACCGCACAACAGTCCGATGGCGAGCAGCGGCAAAGTGACGAACCAATTGGCCCAACCCAGCAACGGGATGGCCGCCGGAATGGCGAGGAGCAGAGCGAGCAATCCGATCAGGATGGAGAGGATGTTGAACATGGGGTGTATTATATGGGTAATTCACCTGAGGTGCAAGAGAAATCGACATTTGGCGATGTTTCAAAAGAGCAAGTGTCCGCAATGGTGACGGTTTGGATAATGCGCCGTCCGCCATTTATTGATCCTCGAGCGAAAGCTAAAAGTCCAGTCACTTTTCGGCTATTCAAAGCCCATTGGCCTCTGATAGCCTATGACACATTATCGCGGAAATGGAGCCTCCCGATGCGCATTGCAGCACTTTTTTTTGTCGTACTGGGAAGTTTAGGCTGTACGCCCATAAACACAGTCCCGCCTGCGTCGTTGCCAGAGACTAGCGTAACGGTTGATAGCCGGATTGAACTGATGGGTGTGATCCAGTTGCTATCCGGCTATTTTCTCGTCTCGCATCTCGACTCAACATACAAGCGAGAGGCTGCTCAATATTTCGAAACCTGCATAGACCATCCGGCGGTGCTAAAATTTTCAAAACTTTCGGCGAATGGATTCAATTTTAACATTGTGCCTGAAACCTTCATTTCTCTTTCGCAGACACCGGAGCTTCAACCTCGTTTCTCGCTTGGGACGGAGGTAATCGAAAGCGCCGGCGGGGAGAAAAGCCTTTCTGAGCTTTTTGTATTGACCCGGGAATTTGCGAAAGAATGTCGCTTCGACGAGTTTTTCGCCGCACACCAGCCTGCATACCAGCGCCTGATCGCACAATCTCGACCCGCCGTACTGACCTCCACACGCTCCCTGATGGCCTATCTGGGAACCCCGCTCGGATCGACCGAAGTCGTCCTTGGACCCTTGCTCCATGACGGCGGCTTTGCCGCACGTTTCGACGATAAAGGCGATAAGGCAATCGCATTCGCCTTTATTGGACCGTCCACAGTAGCCGAGGGAGTTGCAAGTTTTGGAGATGTCGCGAGGCTCCTGCCTTTGGTTGCCCACGAGTTTGCGCACACCGTAGTTAACCCGTTGACCGTGCACTATGCCACACACATCGCTGCAACTGCTGATAACTTCGAACCGCTCCGGGATACCATGCGAAGAGAAGGCTATTCCAGCTGGGAGCACGTCATTAATGAAAGCATTATAAGGGCGCTGACCGCGCGGCTGACAATGGCGGAGCGTGGCGAAGAAGCGGCAAATGCTGAGATTGCCGAGGAAGTGAAACGCGGGTTCGTATATGTCCCGGCGTTGGTGGATGCGCTCCGGGAATACGAAGCAAGGCGAGCCACCTTTCAGAAGATCGGAGATTTTTATCCCACTCTGCTTCGCGTTTTCCGTCAATCACCAGCGGCCTTGCAGCCAATGGAGAGACCAACGGGCGCGTAGTGCGCTATTGGATTCACCTTTGGACTTCCCATCTCAAATCAAAAACTGGGCCGCAATCGCTATCCGACCTATTCCACGCTAAATAAACCCAGCTCTTCGGTTAAAATCCCGATGTCCAGAATCGGTCGGAAAAATGCAGCGGAGCCACAGCCCAACACCTTTGACTCCACCGAAAAATTCCGGAATACCCCTGCACATGACCCAATTCCCCACCATTGAAACCGCCCGCCTGATCCTGCGTCCGCCTCAGGCCGATGATCTGAACGGCTGGGCCGATTTTCATGCCGACCCTGAAACCATGAAATTCCTGGGCGGGGTGCAAAGCCGGGCGGAGGCTTGGCGCAGTCTGTGCGGGATGGTTGGTGCTTGGCATGTGCGCGGCTTTGCGATGTTTTCGCTTATCCTGAAGGACACGGGACAATGGATTGGCCGGATCGGCCCCTGGTACCCGGAAGGCTGGCCGGGGACCGAGGTCGGTTGGGGCGTGCTGCGCGCTTATGAAGGCAAGGGTTATGGCGTTGAGGCGGCGGTGGCCAGCCTCGATTATGCCTTTGACATTCTGGGCTGGGACGATGTCATGCAAATCATTGCCCCCGCCAACCTGCCCTCGATTGCGCTGGCGCAGCGGCTGGGCTCGACCAATCGCGGACGGACGCAGATGCCGGAACCGTTTCACGAACATGTGGTCGACAATTGGGGTCAGACCCACACAGAGTGGCAACAGAACCGCA
>JBGSLY010000080.1:0-9741 GCA_041740435.1 Parasphingorhabdus sp. | reverse complement strand
CGACTTTCGCTATGCCCAGCATTTCAAGGCCCCACGCGGCACCGGCGGCGCGGGCCGCGACCGGACCGGCGCGGGCGGCAAAGCACTGGTGATCAAGGTCCCGGTGGGAACGCAGGTCTTGTCCGAGGACAAGGAAGACGTGTTGCTCGACATGACACGGGTCGGACAACGCGAAGTCCTGCTGGAAGGCGGGATGGGCGGACGCGGCAATGCCAGCTACAAAACCGCCACCAACCGCGCGCCCCGTCAGCATCAACCGGGGATGCCGGGGGAAGAAATGTATGTCTGGCTGCGGCTCAAACTAATTGCTGACGCCGGTTTGGTCGGCTTGCCCAATGCCGGGAAATCGACCTTTATCAATCTGGTCAGCAATTCCAAGGCCAAGGTTGGTGACTATCCCTTTACCACGCTGCGTCCGCAACTGGGCGTC
The DNA here is from genome assembly GCA_041740435.1 of Parasphingorhabdus sp. GTDB lineage: Bacteria > Pseudomonadota > Alphaproteobacteria > Sphingomonadales > Sphingomonadaceae > Parasphingorhabdus. The sequence goes on along the minus strand of JBGSLY010000080.1, from coordinate 9,311 downwards.
GTGCATCATCTGGGGCGCGAATTTGTGCTCGCCGATATTCCGGGCCTGATCGAGGGTGCGGCAGAAGGGGCGGGGATTGGCGACCGGTTTCTGGGCCATATCGAACGCTGCAAGGTGCTGCTGCACTTGGTCGATGCCAATGGCGATGATCCGGTGGCGGCATGGCGCACGGTTTCGGCAGAGCTCGAAAATTACGGTGCGGGCCTGTCCGACAAGCCGCAGATTGTTGCGCTTAACAAGGTCGATTTGCTCGATGAAGAGCTGATTGCCGCGATCAGCGATGAGCTTTTGCAAGCGGGAGCTCTGCGCGTCCTGCCGTTATCGGGTGCAACCGGGGCCGGGCTTCGCGCGGTTCTGGATGCTATTCTCGACGCCATCGGCCAGACGAGTTCCATCGAACGCGCGGTGACCGATAGCGATCCGGAGCAACAGGCCGCCGACGCTAACGGTGATCAGGACGGAACATGGTCGCCGCTGTAACGCGATTGCCGGAGAGTCTGCCAACGGGGCTATTGGTCATCAAGGTTGGATCGTCGCTGCTGATAGAGGCGGACGGAACGGTGCGGCGCGAATGGGTGTCGAGCCTGGTCGCCGATCTGGCTGGGCTGATAGAGCAGGGCCGACGTGCGATCATTGTCTCATCGGGTTCGATTGCGCTTGGTGCGCGCCGTCTGGGCTTTGACAAAGGCGGTCGGGCCAGCTTGGCCGATGCACAGGCCGCTGCTTCGGTTGGCCAAATTGCCTTGTCGAGCCTTTGGTCCGAATTACTGGCCGAACATGGACTGACCGCCGCACAAATCCTGTTGACCTTGGGCGATCTGGAGGATCGGCGGCGCTATCTTAACGTCACCGCGACTTTAGGCCGCTTGCTAGAAAAAGGGGCGGTTCCGGTCATCAATGAGAATGACAGCGTGGCAACCGAAGAAATCCGCTTTGGCGACAACGACCGGCTTGCCGCGAGAGTGGCGCAGGCCAGCAAGGCGGACCATCTGCTGCTGCTCAGTGACATCGACGGTCTATACGACCGCAATCCCGCCGATCCCGCGGCGCAGTTCATCGACCGGGTTGAGGCGATAACCCCCGATATTGTGGCGATGGCCGATGGTGGTTCTGTTTCCGGCATGGGTTCGGGCGGGATGGCGTCGAAAATCGATGCGGCACGGATTGCCAATCTCGCGGGGATCGGCCTGACCATCATTTCCGGACAGCCCGCGCATCCCATTGCCCGGTATATCGAAACCGGCCGGGGAACGGTGTTTCTGCCGCAACGACAGGAGCGCGCGCGCAAAAGCTGGCTCGGTGGTCGGCTGACGTCCAGTGGTAGGGTAATAATCGACGCGGGGGCAGTGCGGGCTTTGGGACAGGGCAGCAGCTTGCTCGCCGCCGGAATTAGCGCCATTGTCGGCAGTTTCAGCCGCAGCGATGTCATCGATATCGTCGGCCCCGATGAGGGGCTGATTGCCCGGGGGCTGAGCGAATATGATGCCAGTGAGCTTCATAAAATCATGGGCCGACGCAGCGCCGATCATGGTGAATTGCTGGGCTATGCGCCGCGCTCTGCCGTGGTGCACCGTGACCAGATGGTGATGGTTTGATGCAAGTGCCGGGGCGGCGACCGGTTCTGGCAATAACCGGGGCGACCGGTTTTCTCGGCGGCCATGTGCTGGCGCAGGCTTTGGCCAAGGGATGCACCGTCCGCGCACTTATCCGAAAATCACAGTCGGAGCGGGACGGAGTTACTTGGGTGAGCGGTGACTTATCCAACCCCGCGGCGTTGACCGAATTGTGCCAAGGCGCTGATGCGGTGATCCATGTCGCCGGCGTGGTCAACGCGCCGGATGTGGCAGATTTCATGCAGGGGAATGTGGCTGGCACACAGGCTGTTGTTGATGCAGCGGCAGCGGCGAAGGTGCAGCGCTTTGTCCATGTTTCTTCGCTTTCGGCGCGCGAGCCATTGCTGTCGCGCTATGGTGCCAGCAAAGCGGCGGCCGAGGATATCGTTACCGCCAGCGGCCTTGACTGGACGATTGTCCGCCCGCCAGGGATTTACGGGCCGGGTGACGGGGAGATGCTCGACCTGTTCAAAATGGCGCGATTGGGCTTTGTTTTATTGCCCCCCGATGGGCGCGGTTCTTGGATTTTTGCCGAAGATTTGGCCGCACTGCTCGTGGCCTTGGCACTGTCACTAACTGCGGGCCGGAGCGCGATTCTTGAACCCGATGACGGAGCAGCCAAGGGCTGGTCGCATCGCGAATTGGGTCGTCTGATCGGAAAGGCGGTTGGTCGCGAGGTGCTCACCTTGTCTGCTCCCCCGGCCCTGCTCAACCTTGCAGCCACCGGTGATCGGCTGGTGCGCGGCGATAGGGCGAAGCTGACCCGCGACCGAATTGGCTATATGTGCCACCCCGATTGGACCGTTGATCCGGCGAGACAGCCTGATTCAACCTTTTGGACACCGCAAACGTCGCTGGCGGAAGGGCTTGCGCAAACCGCGGATTGGTACCGAGAGCAAGGCTGGCTATAGCCGGGCGGCTGCTTGTTCGGCGACGAATATCGCAAATGTCGCGATCATTCCGATCAGAAATATGCGGTAAGACAGCCCCAAATAGCGGTACTTTTTTCGCACCAGTATCTGCCCCATCTGATACATATCGTGCAGCATCGCGCGAAAGGTGCTTTCTGACGTCGCGAGTTCGGTGCGGAGCATCTTTTCGATATACTCCTCTTCGGGAATGGCGGTGAAGCTGCCGAAAAACAGCAAATTTGGTTCTTGCTGCTTGCTGGGCATAAAGCTGGGCATCACCGCAAAAATCGCCATGGCCGCCGATATGAACGAGGTGAAGGCCAGAATGATCAATGACCAGGTAAAGCTGCCCGTGCCCGCTTGGCCAATCGCTAGGGTAAAAACCACAAAGGTCGCGCCGATCAGCATATTGGCCTTGTTGTCGGCCATCATGCTGAGTTGCACATGATGCTGCGACGCGGTGCGCATCGCGTAAATGGCTTCGCTCGGCCAGTCTGATTTGCCCGACATAGTTCCTCCCCGGTACCCCTGCACCGTTCCGAACTTGATGATATGCCAGAGTTTTCGCAGCTACAAGCAAAGTTACAGAAATGTGACGATAAAGGCATGGCCCCGGCCATTGCCGCCATATTGGGCATGGCGCGGCCACAAACCTGCCGTATTCGCTTGCCAAAGACGCTGCACTCTTGGCAAAGACAGCCAGAAGTTTTGGGGAACGCAGATTATGGCAAGTCGCGAAGATATTGCGCAAAAGGTCACCGCGCTGATCGGACCATTTAATAACAAAGGCGCCGCGTTGTCCGACACAACGACGTTTGCCGGCGATCTCGAATGGGACAGCCTGACGGTCATGGATTTTGTCGCGGCGGTCGAAGATGAATTCGACATCATCATTACGATGAACATGCAGGCCGAGATTGAAACCGTCGGCCAGCTGACCGACGCTGTCATGAAGTTGCAGAATTCCTGAATATGTCCCACGCCGCGCTTAAGCCCAACCACTTGGTGACCGAACCGGACTTGCCTATGACCGACCTGTTTTCAAAATTTGACGACATCATCAAGACGCGGGAAGACCTGCTCGCGACCGGGGTGACCGATCCCTATAATCTGGTGATGGACGAGGTGAAATCACCGACCGTTGCCATCTGCAACGGCCGCGAGACCATCCTGCTGGGCACCTATAATTATATGGGTATGACCTTTGACGAAGATGTGATCGCAGCGGGCATCGATGCGCTGCAACGCTTTGGCAGCGGCACCACCGGCAGCCGGGTCTTGAACGGCACCTATCAAGGTCACCGCGAAGTTGAAGACGCGCTGAGGGAATTTTACGCCATGGATCACGCCATGGTGTTTTCGACCGGCTATCAGGCCAATCTGGGCATCATCAGCACGATTGCCGGCAAGGGCGATTATGTCATTCTCGACATCGACAGCCACGCCAGCATCTATGATGGCTGTGCGATGGGCAATGCAGAAATCGTCGCCTTTCGCCACAATGATGTTGAGGCCTTGGAAAAACGCCTGAAACGCTTGCCGCCCGAGGCGGGCAAGCTGGTGGTGCTCGAAGGGGTCTATTCGATGCTGGGCGACGTCGCGCCCTTACAAGAAATGATCCGCGTTTCCAAAGAGGCGGGCGCGATGGTGCTGGTCGATGAAGCACATTCGATGGGCTTTATCGGCGAAAACGGCCGCGGCGAGGCAGAGGCGCAGGGCGTAATCGACGATGTCGATTTCATCATCGGCACGTTCAGCAAAAGCGTCGGCACCGTCGGCGGCTTTTGTGTCTCCAACCATCCCAAGTTCGAAATCCTGCGGCTGGTCTGCCGCCCCTATGTCTTTACCGCCAGCTTGCCGCCCAGCGTGGTCGCCACTGCCGCGACCAGCATCCGCAAGCTGATGCAAGGATCGAACAAACGCGCGCACCTATGGGAAAACAGCAAGATGCTGCACCAGGGGCTGCGCGATCTGGGTTTCACGATTGGCACGCCGGAAGCGCAGAGTGCGATAATCGCCGTCATCATGCCCAATCTGGAAACTGGCGCTATGATGTGGGAGGCGCTGCTGGCCGAAGGCCTCTATGTCAACCTCGCTCGCCCGCCCGCAACCCCGGCTGGCATGACTCTGCTCCGCTGCTCACTCTGCGCCGAACACACGGCAGAGCAGGTCGGGATTATCTTGGGGATGTTCGAACGCGCCGGAAAAGCGGTTGGGGTTATTTGAAACGATTCAGGAATCCGCTGTTATGGCCAAGTTGGATTTCCATCGTTTTCATACCCTTGCTGAGTTTGGTTTTTCTTTTCGGGATTGGGCCTCGCGCTGCTACTCTTGTTTTGATGGTATTGCCCCTTTGGTTGGCATGGCGCTTTGACAACTGGAATGGTACATTCCTGATCATTGTGAGTTTGATATACATTGTGATTCTGGTCATGGGCTTGCTGTTAGCTGGCATTGTTGCGATGACCGGCTTTTCGCAACTGTAAGGATCCTTTGTGCAAACTCCCATCATCATCGAAACCCCCGAACATGGTATCGAGCTCCTGACACTCAACCGCCCGGATCAGCTGAACGCAATGGACCCGGCCCTCATCGCCGCGTTGCAAGACTATTTCCGGGGGCTGCACGACCGGCATGATGTGCGCGTTGTTCTGCTGCGCGGGGCAGGGCGGGCGTTTTGTGCGGGGCTGGATTTGAAGGCATGGGCACGTGACCCCGACAAAGGCGCGGTGCACCAAACCTGGTCGACGCAGCGGTCGATAGCGACGGTGATGCAATTGATGCGCAGCTGTCCGCAGCCGATTATTGCGCTGGCGCAGGGGGCAGCCTGCGGCGGTGGCTTTTCGCTGTTGCTGTCCAGCGATGTGCGCTTTGCCACCCCCGACGTCAAAATGAACGCGGCTTATATTAAAATTGGTCTGGGCGGCTGTGATATGGGATCGAGCTATTTTCTCCCCCGGCTGGTCGGTGCATCGCTGGCGGCGGAACTGATTTTGACCGGGCGTTTTCTCTATGCCGAGCGGGCGAAATCGAGCGGTTTGGTGAGCGATATTGTCGATGCTGATGCGCTACTTGAAACTGGTTTGTCGCTGGCCCGTGAAATGCTAATGACCGCGCCGATGGGCCTGCGGCTCAGCAAGGACGCGCTCAACCGCAATATCGATGCTCCGGGTTTTGAGGCGGCATTGGCGATAGAAGACCGGCAACAGGTGTTGCTGTCTATGACCGAAGATGCCCGCGAAGCCCCGCGCGCCTTTCTGGAAAAACGTGCCCCAGTGTATCGGGATCGCTAAATTGCGTCGGTTGCCGCCGGCTTCCAACCCCTTACGTTTGGATTTTCCATTCCCAGCCCAGTGCATCACCGTCCATCACCTCGACACCCTGTGCGACCAGTTCATTGCGGATCGCGTCGGCGGCGGGGAAGTTTTTGTCGGCTTTTGCTTTAGTGCGGAGATGTAGCTGTTGCTCAATCGCTGATTCTTCGATGCCGCAATTCGCGGGGCGAACGCGTAAGTCTTCCCGGCGCAGCGTTAGCAGATTGAGACCCAGCACCTCATCCATGGCCGCTATCGCCGCTAGCTTTTGTGCGGGGTCGATCTTTTTCATCTGCACCACTTGTTCAAAATGCGTGAGGGCCAGCGCGGTGTTCAGATCATCCGAAATGGCGGCGTCAAATTTTGCCAGCAGGTCGAGCAATTTTACATGGGTAACAATGGCTGCCGCCTGCGTCTCTCCGGTCAATCGTTCCACTGCCATCACCAGCCGCTTCAGCCGTACCAGAGCCGCCAGCAGATTGTCCCAGCTAAATTCCAGCTCGCTGCGGTAATGCGCCTGCAGGCACATAAGGCGATAGGCGAGGGGGTGGATGCCCTTGTCGACCAGCAATTGCAGCCGCAAAAACTCGCCCGACGATTTGGACATTTTACCTGACCGCTCGATCAGGAAATTATTGTGCATCCAGATGCTCGCGCCGCTGTGTTCGCTGCAGTTATGTGCCTGATTTTGGGCGATTTCATTGGGATGGTGGATTTCGCGATGGTCGATACCACCGGTATGGATATCGAAAGGATGGCCCAGCAAAACCTTGCTCATCACGCTGCATTCCAGATGCCAGCCGGGTGCGCCGCATCCCCATGGGCTGTCCCATTCCATCTGCCGCGTTTCTCCCGGCGGAGTCCTGCGCCAAATCGCAAAGTCGGCGGCATGGCGTTTGCCTTCTACCTCGCTTATCCGCATGTGAGCAGACTCATTGAACTCAATTTGATCCAGCTTGGTTGTACCTGCTAAATGGCCATAATCCGGAATGGTAGTAGTGTCGAAATAAAGCCCTTCGTCAATTAGGTAACAATGCTCAGCCTCAATCGACTTGGCCCAAGCGATCATCGCATCGACATATTCGGTCGCGCGCGGATGCGCCGGTTTGCGGATATTGAGCCGCGCCAGATCGGCCTCAAAATCGGCCTGGTAAAAGGCGGCTATGTCCCAAGCTGATTGGCCGGAACTCGCCGCCATTTTCTCCATCTTGTCCTCGCCCAAATCGGCGTCGGAGGTCAGATGGCCGACATCGGTGATGTTGATGACATGGGTCAGCTTATACCCCTTGAACGACAAAACCCGGCCCAGCGTATCGGCAAAGACATAGGCGCGCATATTGCCGATATGCTGGTAATTATAGACCGTCGGGCCGCAGCTATAGACCCGAGCCTCACCCGGATGCAGCGGGGTGAACTCTTCCATTGAGCGGGTCAGGCTGTTGAACAGCGTAAGGGGAGTGGGCGCGGCCTGTGTCATGACATCCGCCTAGTCCGGTGCGGCGCGACTGGTCAATAGCTTAGGGTCAGTACCTATTGACTGCGCCTTCGAGGTTTGAAGCAATTTGGCTCAGTGCAAGGAGGAATGACGCGGGAATATGTCGATATTTTAAGTCTTTCCGACGATGCAATGAGCCAAATTGATCAAATCCGTAGGGCGGCAAAATGGCTTCCATCTCAGCCACATTTTCCTTTGAAGATAGAACCACTATCTCCTGCGGGAAAATGCGGCAGATATGTTCGCCATTTTGCCGCCTCGAAGGTGCAGTTAATAGGTCCTGACCCTAATCTGCTGGAACCCGCTCTGTATCCTTTTTGGCATTGCATCCTTCACCCTCGGTGGCGGAGCATTGTTCCTCCCCAACCCATAGGTCATCGTTTCCTGCCCCGGTCACCGGATCGTCAAGCAGCGGATCGCGCTCGCTAACCTCTTCCGGTTTCAGTTCGATCAACATCGAATCCATGCTGGACAGCAACATGTCCGGCGTCACCTCTTCCTCAATCACATCACGGGGATTGTCCGACGGTTCTTCGGTCGGTGTTGGGGTTGGCGTGGGGGTCGGAGTTGGAGTGGGTGTCGGAGTAGGTGTTGGGGTTGGCGTTGGAGTGGGTGTTGGAGTTGGAGTAGGCGTCGGGCTGCAGCTGGCCGGATTGGCGATCAGGCACCCATTGATCGTTGACGCGGCGGTAAACCCGCCATTGATCGTGGTGACCGGAATGCTGTCCACCCCAGTGGTTCCATTGATGACGCCATTGATGACAATCGGCATGTCGGTCGTGCTAAAGTTTCCGATGGTAAGCGACTGCGCGGTAAATCCGCGACGGTCGGGGAAATCGGTACCTGCCGCCGTGTTCTGGATCAGCACCGCATCGCGGGCGAACAGGATCAAATTACCGCTGCGCAGCATACCGGCGTTGTTCACAATGCCGTCATTGTTGGCGAGCCGGGCATCGATACCGGCGGTATCCAGCCCATTGAGATCGGCAAGCGCCGCATCGGTCATCGCGTAAATTCCGCCGCTGGCCTGCAACTGAAGGGTGCCGCGATCACCGAAAGCGCCATCGCTATAGGTCATTTGTATTCTGCCGCTGCCCGAATTGACGAAGATGTCGTTCCCGGCGGTCAGGCTGATCGTGTTTGTGGTCTGGACTTGCTGCAAATCGACCACGCCTTCGACGCGGATCGACTGGCCCGAGTCGAAGCGCAATGTTCCGTTCTGGCCGACATTTCCATCGGTCGACCCACCGGTGCCTCTGGCAACCTGTGCTGTGAGCGTTTGCAACACCATATCCGGAGCGGCTTCGCCGGTGGGCAATGCGACAAAACGGATGCCGCCGCCGCTATGCAGGCGGGAGAATTCGCTATTGGACAAAGAAAATTCGTCCGCCGTTCCCGCGCCGCCGATAAACATCCGGGTCGTGCCATCGTTCGCGACCAGGATACTTTGGGTCACGTTTGACCGACCAAGTGTTCCGGTCGATGCAATGTTGATATCGCTGCTTCGGCTAATGATATCGACGCCATAGGCCTCAGCCAGCACATTGATTGTACCACCTGCCGAAAAGCCCAAAACACCTGCCGAATTGACCAAGCTGTTGATCGTAATATCGTTGGCGGCGGTAATGGTAATGCCGGCGCCGCTGGAGACAATGGACGAAGGCGATATGCTGCCCGGTCCCGTCGCTGGCCGGGTAAAGGTGTCGCTGACCGAGGCTGATCCAGCGGTGCTGGTGAGCGTGATCACTCCCGTCGCATTGGCACCGCGGACGTTCAGGTCGCCGACCGTCTCGACAGTTACATCACCGGCACTGGCCTCCGCCCGGATGTTCAATGCGGCTTCGGAGCGGACCAATACGCTTTCACCAAAGGCCTGCAAATCGCCAGTGATGGCAGCATTATCGTTGATCCGGATCGCACCGGTCGCCGCAAACAAATCGGCTTCATTGCCCGACAGGCCAGCCACGTTAATGTCGCC
>JBGSLY010000079.1:0-2770 GCA_041740435.1 Parasphingorhabdus sp. | reverse complement strand
AAAGCGATGGCCACATTGCGCGGCGCACCGCTATCGGCAATGCCCGTGGCCCGCGCCGCAAGTCCGCTGACTCCGGCAATCCGGCCAAGGCCCAGCAACATGGTTGCCGCCGCCATGCCGATCATCAGGCCGCCGATCAGGCCTTCGACGGGCATGGCGTTCGGGAAACCGGGGATCACAAGCGCGGAAGTCATAGTGCGTTCACTGGAATTTTGAGATAGGTAACGCCATTGTCATCGGGCGGCGGCAGGTGTCCGGCGCGCATGTTGACCTGTACCGATGGCAGGATCAGTTTCGGCATGGCCAAGGTATTGTCGCGGGCCTCTCTCATCGTCACAAATTGGTCCTCGCCAATGCCGTCATGGATGTGAACATTGGCTGTGCGCTCAGCCTCGACTGTTGTCTCCCAGACATAGTCGGTGCGGCCCTCCGGCAGATAGTCATGGCACATGAACAGCCGGGTTTCGGGGGGGAGCGAGAGCAGCCGCCGGGCGGACTGATATAATTTGCGTGCATCGCCGCCGGGAAAGTCGGCGCGTGCCGTGCCGTAGTCGGGCATGAACATGGTATCGCCGACAAAGACCGCATCGCCGATCACATAAGCGATACAGGCGGGCGTATGGCCGGGGACGTGCAGCACCGTGACGTTCAGATTGCCGATCCCGAAACTGTCGCCATCGGCGAACAGATGGTCAAAATCTGACCCGTCGCGTTTGAAATCGCTGCCGGCGTTGAACACTTTGCCAAACACCGTTTGCACCGTAACAATATGCTCGCCAATAGCGATCTTCCCGCCCAGCTTTGTTTGCAAATAGGGTGCCGCCGACAGATGATCGGCATGAGCATGGGTTTCGAGCAGCCAGTCGACGCCGAGTTCCTTCTCCCCGACATAAGCGATAATCGCGTCTGCCGAGGAGAAGGAGGTGCGACCCGAGGCGGGATCATAATCGAGCACGCTGTCGATAACGGCGGCGCGCCGGGTTTCGGGATCATGGACGACATAGGACACAGTGAAGGTCGGTTCGTCGAAGAACGCCTTTATCACGGGAACCCCGCTTTGGGCTGCCTGAACCTGCTTGGTGGCGGTTAACAATGCTGAGTCGCTCATGGGAAACTCCTATAAAATTCATATTTACATAATCTATGTAATTTAATATAAGGCGTTCGTCAAGTGCTTGCGATACAGCGCAGATTATGAAAGGGCATAGGCCATGCAGAATGATCTCCCATCCCTGTCACCGGCCCCGTTCCAGTCGCCGTCCCGGCCCCCTTTGCGCATCGGGGATGCCGCACCGGATTTTCATGCCCGCACGACAATGGGCGATGTTTCTTTGTCGCAATATCGAGGTAAATGGTTGGTTTTCTTCTCCCATCCGGCCGATTTCACACCGGTTTGCACATCCGAATTTGTTGCGCTGGCCCTGGCGGAGGACCGCTTTGCCGCGCTGGATTGTGCTTTGCTCGGTCTGTCGGTGGACAGTCTGTTCTCGCATATCGCCTGGATGCGGGCGATCCGGACAGCTTTTGATGTCACTATCAACTTTCCTGTAATCGAAGACCCCAGCATGGCGGCCGGCCGGGCGTTCGGTATGATCGACGATAATGCGCGGGACAGCGCGGCAATTCGCAGCACCTATTTTATCGATCCGGACGGCGTGATTCGCGCCATCACCACCTATCCGCACAATGTCGGGCGTTCGGTGGAGGAAATGCTGCGGATGGTTGCCGCGTTGCAGCGCGCGTCGGGCGATATGGTGTTGACGCCGGAAGGCTGGCAGCCAGGCGATGATGTCCTCTTGCCCCCCACCACCGCGAACGCCAATGACCCAGATGCAGACTGGTTTTGCAAGCGTGTGGCGGCACCATGAGCGCGATTTATCAGAGTCGTGCTTTGGCAGATGCCGCGACCGAAAAGCTCAAAGTCTATGCCCAACCACAGCGGCTGATGATCCTGTCCTGCCTGTTGCAGGGGGAAAAGACGGTGGGGGAAATCGACTCGGTAACCGGCATTGGTCAACCGGCGCTCAGTCAGCAACTTGCCGAATTGCGCCGCGCAGAAATGGTCAAAACCCGCCGCGCCGCGAAACTGGTCTATTATGATCTGGCGGATGAAAAAATATGCCTGTGTGTGCGCAGCATGGAGGCGATTTTGGGCGATGGTCCCGATCCGGCGGCGGCATTGCACAATGTTCTTCGATCGGGCGAAGCCCAAGCGCCGCCAGCCAAAACCCCGGCGGGCACAGCGGCTTTTGCCAGAATAAGCTGAACGCGCGGACCGCCATCGCACCTTGCCCCGCGCCGCCAATTGCGGCAAAAGATCGCGCAACCCCATAGCAAAGCGGAGCGCCGTGCCCATGACCGTCACAATCAAAGCCGATGACCTCATTGAAAGCGTGGCCGATGCGCTGCAATTCATCAGCTATTATCATCCGATGGACTATATCCGCGCGCTGGGGGAGGCCTATGAGGCTGAGCAATCGCCCGCCGCCAAGGATGCCATCGCCCAGATTCTGACCAACAGCAGGATGTGCGCAGAGGGCCACCGGCCGATTTGTCAGGACACCGGGATTGTCACCGTGATCATCAAATGGGGGCAAAGGTGCGTGCTCGACTCGGAGCTTAGCCTGCAGGAAGTGGTCGATGAAGGGGTGCGCCGCGCCTATCTCAATCCGGAAAATAAGCTACGCGCCTCGATCTTGGCCGATCCCGCATTTACCCGCCGCAACACCCGCGACAACACGCCGTCGGTCATTCATCTGGAGATGGTGCC
>JBGSLY010000078.1:0-2238 GCA_041740435.1 Parasphingorhabdus sp. | reverse complement strand
CATCGGCAAATTTGATCAGCGTTTCCGCGTTATCGGCATGTTCGGGTGTCGTGGCGATGCCAATACTGGCGCTGGCGTTGACCAACTGCCCGCAGACCATCACCGGCGTGCTGAGCGCCGCCAGAAAATCTTGTGACCGGGCCAAAGCATCGTCGGTTGACTTCACGTTGCGCAGCGCAACGACAAATTCATCGCCGCTCATCCGCGCCACAACATCTTCGATGCCGATGGTTTTTTCGAGTCTGGAGGCAACCGATTTCAGAAATTCATCGGCGCTGGCGTGCCCCATGCTGTCGTTGATCGCCTTGAAATTATCGATGTCGATATAGAGCAGCGCGATTTTCCGATCCTCTGGTCGCCGTGCGATGGAGCGTTGCAGCGACTCCAGAAACAACGCGCGATTGGGCAGGTCGGTCAGATAGTCGAAATGGGCCAAATGGTTGACCCGGTCCTCGGCCCGCTTGGCGGCGGTAATATCGGTTGCGACTCCGCGAATGACCGATCCTGAACCGGAGGTGCCCGATACCGGGCGTCCGGCAATTTTCCACCACCGCCGTTCGCCATTGACGTGCAGCGGTATCAGAACATCGCGAAACGCCTCTCCCGATTTGAGATGCTGTTGCAGCGCGTTGCGCTCCGTCGAGTCTTCAAAAATCTCGGGGAAGGATTTTCCGCGCAGCTGCGATATATCCTGTCCTGCCGCGACCGCAAACCGGCGGGCGGGATTGATGATGTTGAGGTTGTTGTCCAATTCCCACAGCCAGTCGGAACTCTGTTCGGCATAGTCGTTGAGCAAAAAGCGGACGGTATCCACGGCATGGCGCAGCCGAGCTGAATGCAAATGGCGCTGGGCAAAGTTGAAGAAAAATACCCGGTAAATCCAGTCGGTAACCACCGCCGTGATGATGATAAATACCGCGGTCGTTATCGGTTCCAGCTGCCACAGGCTGATATAGGCAATGGCGGTTATCGTGGTATAGATGGCGATAAACAGCGTTTGCGCCTTGGGGATGCTGCCGTATGCAAAGCCGCCGACGATAATCGAGCCGACCGCCAAAATGGCCAGCGCCCCGCTGATCGGAACCGCGCCGAAAGCCACCGGCAGCGACAGTAGGCTGCTGTAAACCACCGCGACTGACGAGGCCTCGACCATGATCGTGCGGAAGGTCGCCTGCAGTTGATCCGCGTCTTTGTCGGGATAGGTGCGTTTGACATTGCGATAAGCAGAAACCGACGCAACCGCAAAACACAGTCCGGCAAATATCGCGGTATTGGTCCCGGCATTGGCCACCAGGAAAATGGAAATCAGCACCAGGAACGGCAGGCTGAGCAGCAACGCCGTGCGCGACATTTGCCGGAAGGACCGAACCTGTTCCCGCGCCAGCGCCTCATCATCGGCATTGCCGCCGTTGATGCGGAAATTCCAGATTATCCGGTGCATCTCCAGCATGCGCTGCAATGTCAGTGTTTCACCCATTTGTTCCGCTCCGGGTTGCTTGGCTGTGGTCCCCGGCTTTTCGGTAAGGCAGCGGCGTCACTTTTTGGTTAATTTCGAGGCATATATATCCTGATGTAACAGGATTATCTGCACTCATGAGTGTCGGGTGTTTCGGCTTTTGTCACTGCATGGAACCGGCTAAGACGCGGCTATGGTTTTTATGCTTGATCAGTTCAATCTGGATAAATTTGTCACCGAAACACTCGCTGAGGACTTGGGCCCGGACAGGCGCGACGTGACGTCGGAAAGCGTGATCCCGGATGATGCGGTGTTTCAGGGGGTTATGGATGCGCGGCACGCATGTGTGATTGCTGGCTTGCCAATAGCCGAGGCGTTTTTTCGCCGTCTTGATCCCGATGTTGAGATAACAATTTTGGCCGACGAAGGCGAAAGGGTAACCGCAGGGCGCGATATCATGCGGATCAAGGGTCGGGGCCGCGCCATGCTGACTGCAGAGCGGAGCGCGCTGAACACCGTCCAACATCTTACTGGGATCGCCACCCTGACTCGGCAATATGTCGATGCGATCGCCGGGACCGGCTGCACCTTGCTCGATACGCGCAAGACTATTCCAGGCCTTCGCGTCCGGGAAAAATATGCGACGCGGCTGGGCGGGGCTAATAACCACCGCATGGGCCGGTGGGCTGCGGCGATGATCAAGGACAATCATGTTGCGGTCGCCGGATCTGTGGCGGAGGCAGTGCGCCGCGCGCGCGATGCCGGGGTCGCCAGCATCATCT
>JBGSLY010000077.1:0-2192 GCA_041740435.1 Parasphingorhabdus sp. | reverse complement strand
AGACAAAAGACGCGCAGCCGTTTTTCTGGGCGCTCGCGTTGTTCGGCCTGTGCCTGCTTGGCCTTGGCATTTCGATCTGGCCTAACGTCATTCCGGCGCGGGTTACGATCTGGGAAGCTGCCGCACCGTATCGCAGCCAGGTCTTTATGCTGATTGGCGCATCCATCATGGTGCCAATCATCGTGGCTTACACCGCTTGGTCCTATTGGGTGTTCCGCGGCAAAGTCGGTCACGACGGGTACCATTGATGGCACGATGGAAGCAACTCGGCTGGTTTGTCGCGATCTGGGCGCTCAGCGTGGCGGTGTTGGGCATTGTTTCAATGGCAATTCGCGCGACACTCCTGTGAGCGATACCGGAACAAGGACGAAACCGCCGCGTCGCTGCTATTCTGCGAAACCGACAAAGGTGGTGGCCTCCGCAACCGGGCGGCGTTCGGACACAACGGCATTGGCCGGAAACTGTTCGTCGGGCCAGCCAAGTGCAATGCTCTTCATAATCACCTGATCGTCGGCGATTCCGGCATGTTCGCGCACCACGGGCGATTGCATAATGCCCTGGCTGTTGATCACCGCCCCTAATCCCCGCGACCAGGCCGCGTTGACCAACGCCGTTGCGACGGCACCACAATCAAACGGGGTATCGTCGCTGCCCTCCAGCACCCGATCATAGGTGATGATAACGCACACCGGCGCGTCAAACTGCCGAAAGCCGCGCAGCACCCAATCTTGCCGCATCACCTGATCATCGCGGGCGATGCCCATGGCGGAAAATAGCTGCTTGGCGACGCCAATCTGACGGTCGCGGTGTTGCCCGGCAAAGGCCTCTCCCCGCCGAAATTCGCGCGAATCCGGCACGCCCGCCAATATCCGCTCCGTGTTGCCATTGCGGATCCGTTCCAGCGGCTCGCCGGTAATGATATAGAAATTATAGGGCTGGGTATTCATCGACGACGGCGCGCGCATCGCCAATCTGATGATATCCTTGATCAGCGCCTTGGGCACCGGATCGGGCTTATACCCCCTTATGCTGCGACGCCCCAATATGACGTCGTCAAAGGACATCGGTGCATTAGCTTGTGTCACGCGATACTTACCTCTCGATATATTCCTGTTGGCCGCTTGGTTTCGGCAAGGTTGGGCATAGTTGAAGGCCAGACAGCGTCAACCAGAAGTTAGCGCCATCGGTGTGCAGGAGAGCGAGCCGGCTGCTGGTACCAACGAAACGGCCTTCGCCGTCGCGATTGCAAAAGTATCGACTTCGGGTCAATGTCGCGGGAGCAGCGGAAATTGTCCGAGCTGTTTGGACCATGGCAAACAGTGATGGTCGAGCTGGAATGTTGAAAAGGAGCAGACTGTGTCATCGACAACCAAGCCCAAAGCGTTGGCATTCGACATTTTCGGAACGGTTGTTGACTGGCGCACCAGCGTCACGCGCGAATGTGGTTTGTTCCTGACCAAAATTGATCGGGCAGACATTGACCTGGCGGCTTTTGCCGATGCCTGGCGGTTCCGGTATATGAAATCCATGGCGGCGTTCAAAGATACAGGCCGCGCGTTCGTGACGCTCGACGTGCTGCACCGTGAGATGCTGGATGCAACCTTGCTCGCGCATGATATTGATCCGGCGACACTTGATGAAGCGATGCTCAGCGAATGGAACCGGGCTTGGCACCGGCTCGACCCCTGGCCCGACTCCGTAGAAGGGCTGACCAGGCTAAAGGCGCATTTCCCGATAGTGGCACTGTCCAACGGCAATGTGGCGCTGATCATGGCGATGGCGCGGCGCGCCGGCCTGCCTTGGGATGCGATTCTGGGTGCGGAATTCAGCCGCGCCTACAAACCCGATCCCCGCGCCTATCTCGCCACCGCAGAAGCACTTGCCATTGCGCCAGAGGAATTGTGCCTCGTCGCCGCTCACCACAGCGATCTGGCTGCGGCCCGTGCTTGCGGGTTGATGACCGCCTTCATCCACCGGCCGCACGAATATGGCGGGCGTCCGGCCCCTGATGCAAAGGCCGCGCAGGCGTGGGAATGGTCTGCCAACAGCTTGATCGCCCTCGCGGCCGACTTGGGATGTTAGGCCGTGAACCTATGTGATTGGGTGATGGTAGCGGAGGAGGGACTCGAACCCCCGACACCAGGATTATGATTCCCGTGCTCTAACCACCTGAGCTACTCCGCCATCCGGTC
>JBGSLY010000076.1:0-3615 GCA_041740435.1 Parasphingorhabdus sp. | reverse complement strand
TTCGGGCGGAACCCGGCTGGCGTCGTTGCTTCCATTATATATCACCCAGCGCCGCACCCGGCCATTCACAGCTTTCTTCGCCTGAAAATAGGTGTTGCCTGCAAAATCCTGCCCGACCCGTTCACCGGTCATCGCGCTATTAAGAGCGGTGCCAATGGTCGCGCCATCCCACCAAGTGAATATTTTTGCCAGCAATCCCATGGCCAGTCGCTTACTCCGCACCGGTTGGCTGCTGCAAGAAAAAACTGGGTATCAGGGCGCCGTCGCTACCACCGAACCTTATCGCCCGGCTGTATCCCCAGCTCCGCCGCCCGTCCGCCCGCTATTTCAAAGACTGCGGCGACGGGTTCGCCCGATGCGATGGGGGCGAGTGAATAGGGGGTGGTGTTGGCGGCGATGGATTCGATGGTGCCGTTTTTGCGGATGAAGATGATGTCGAGCGGGATGACGGTGTTTTTCATCCAAAAGCTCGCCATGCGTTCAGGCTGCATCGGGAACAGCATCGCGGCATCGGGTGCAAGTTCAGTGCGAAACATCATGCCGCGGGCTTGTTCCTCTGGTGATTTTGCGACTTCTGTTTTGAAGGTGACGGTCTTTCCGCTGTGCAATGTCACCGCAACATCGACCAAAGACAGTCCCGCCGGTGATCGCTGCGCGGTCTGCTCCGCCGGGGTTCGCGCGGCCGTCATCGGGCCGTTGCACGCAGACATCCCGAGTGAGCCGAAAACAAGCGACATGGCGGCGAACGCCAAAGTTTTGCGAAGAATGATCATCACGCAGGTAATAGGCCGCCGCGTACATCGCGGTCAATCGGCGATTCACTCTGGTGGGTAACAGACTTGCGCCGCGAGCAATCCCCGATCCGACGGAACCGTGCGGACCAGGAGAGCCTCTCCCGGCAGGGTATCGTTTACCCCCCCGTCGCGAAGGGTCTCCATATGGATAAAAATATCGCCGGTCAGAACGTCTGACGTCAGAAAGCCATAGCCTTTGGTGCGGTTGAACCATTTCACTGTGGCGGGGACAAATTCGGATGCATCGTCGACCAGATAGACCGGAACCGTCCGATTGGTGCGGGCCTGCTTCGGTGAAGAACTGGACGGATGGTCATCATCAATCGAAATGATCCGCTCTGCCTGTAATCCGCGTTGGGTGGCGATATAGCTGCATTGGACGCGCATTCCTTCGTCCAAATCGCGGCGTCCGCTTGATTCCAGAACCGACCAGTGAATCAGGATATCCCGATTCCCCAATCCGCTGTCACTGTCGGGAACCAAAAACCCGAACCCACGCTGACGATCAAACCACTTTACGGTACCCCGGACCTGCGCACCCGATCCATGCGGCTCTGAACCAGCATCGGAAGGGGGGGCAACACGGCAGGAGGAATCACTGGCCCTGCTCACACGACAATTCCCTGTTACAATTGAAATCGGTGCGACTCTGATTGATGACAGTGTGTTACAATTAAAGAGGAAAATCAATCGAAACCGCTATCGGACATCGCTCGGCCTATTTTTGGCGTCATAATCTTTCAATCCGACGCAAAATCCGGGCTTTCGCCGGGGTTCGCGTAGACATAGCGGCGGGCAAGATCATAAGCGTGGCCCGCGCGCAAAAAGGCCTGTACCTGCTTTCGCCGCTGGTCATCGGAAGCGGGCGATAGGGCAAAGGGTCCGATTTTGCGTTTGCGGGCAAAGGTTTCCGCTGCGGCATGGGTGTCTGAGGGTTCGGTATAGGCGGGTTGGTCATTGGCAGCAACGCCATCCGCCGACAGGCTGGCGGCAACACGGCGGGGGCCATAGCCGCGGCGCAACAGCGATTCGCCCTTGGTGCTCGCATAGTGCCGATCATTGATATAGCCCAGCCCAACGCATCGCTCGACAATTCCGTCGATATCGGCTGGCGCTGCGCCGTTCCATTCCCGTTCGGTCAGTTTGCGGGCCAGATAGCGGCGCAGCTTGCTGCTGCTGGTGGCATAGCGACCGACATAGAAAAGTGCGAGGTCAGTCAGCCGCTGTTGATCCAACGCTTTGCCCTTTTTTATCAACGCCTTGCCTTTACCGGATGCCTACTGCCCTTTTTGTGCCACAGTCGAGCCGAAATTTGAACGCCAAACACCGCCAGATGGCAGTTTGCAGTTTTTGATAGTTTTTGGGTCGCACCGGAACGCCGCCAAGTTTGGGCATGGTTATGGAGCCAATGCAGTGCGCCTGAGTTCGACGCTTATTCAGATGAAGGAAGACGGTTCGTTCATGAAGTTACTCCATCCCACGGCCAGTGTTGATACGCTGCCACGCCGCTTCGCCGATTTCGCGACATTGGGCGAGGCGTTGGATTATGCGGCGCAAGGCGACAAAGGTTTTAATTTTCATGACGCCCGCGCGGTGTTGCAGCGGGTTTATCCTTACCGCGAACTCGCCGGTGATGCCCGTGATATGGCCCATCGCCTGATCGCGCACGGGGTAAAGCCGGGCGACCGGGTGGCGCTGGTCGCCGATACCGAGCCGCAGTTTTGTGCGCTGTTCTTCGGCGCGGTCTATGCCGGGGCATGGCCGGTCCCGCTGCCGCTACCCACCAGTTTTGGCGGCAAGGACAGCTATATCGATCAGGTCGGGGTGCAGCTGGCCAGCAGCGAACCGGCGATTTTCCTCTATCCCGATGAGCTGGAAGACATGGCGGGCGCCGCCGGCCGTCAGCATCAGGTCCCGTCCATGGGCTGGGACGAATTTTGTCATGGAGATGCCGCGCCCCGTGATTTGCCGCAAGCCAGCCCCGACGATATTGCCTATTTGCAATATAGCAGTGGTTCGACCCGGTTCCCGCATGGCGTAGCGGTGACGCACAAGGCGCTGCTGCACAACCTGGGTTCGCATGCGCATGGCATGCATATCGGCGGCGATGACCGGTGCATTAGTTGGTTGCCGTTTTATCACGACATGGGGCTGGTGGGTTGCATGCTGTCGATGGTCGCCAATCAGGTGTCGGTGGATTACCTGAAGACCGCGGATTTCGCGCGTCGCCCGCTGTCCTGGCTCGACCTGATTTCGCGCAATCCGGGTACGTCGTGCAGCTTTTCACCGACCTTTGGCTATGAGATTTGCGCGCGCCGGATTGGCAGCCAGTCGGATGTCGCCGCCCGCTTCGACCTGTCGCGTTGGCGACTGGCGGGCAATGGCGCCGACATGATCCGCCCCGATGTGATGCAGCGCTTTACCGATGCGTTCGCCCCCGCCGGGTTTGACGCCAACGCCTTTTTGCCCAGCTATGGCTTGGCCGAAGCGACGCTGGCGGTCACACTGATGCCGCCGGGCGAGGGGATGCAGGTCGAGTTGATCGAGGAAAGCGCGCTTTCCGGCGAAACGCACACCGACGAGAGCAAACCAAAAAAATATCGAGCCATCGTCAACTGCGGAAAGCCCGTGCGCGATACGCTGCTGGAGATCCGCGATGAAGATGGCGGCGTTCTGTCAGAGCGCGCCATCGGCAAAGTGTGGATGCAAAGTCCGTCGGTCATGGAATGCTATTACCGCGATCAGGAAGCCACCGATGCTTGTCTTATCAATGGCTGGCTCGACACCGGCGACATGGGCTATCTGTCCAATGGGTGCCTGT
>JBGSLY010000075.1:0-12249 GCA_041740435.1 Parasphingorhabdus sp. | reverse complement strand
CGCGTCAAATTCCATGTCGGAACGCAGCACCAGCTGGCTGGGCGTCGCCATGACGTGCTTGCCCTTTTGGTATTTGTAAATGGTGTCCGACAGATGATCGGTCTTTTCGAGAAGCACATGGGGAATTTTGAGCTGCGCCGCGCGGCCAGCCGCCGACATGCCCGCCGGCCCGGAACCAATAATGGCGACACGAAACTTGTCCGACACGCGCTTCTCTTCCCCCTTTTGCACAGCGACCGGACGGGCCCCCAAACCCGTTTATCCGACCCAATTGTGTAAACATCCCTTGGCTTTAGCGCGACCCAATTGCCTGTACCTTATCAAAAAAGGCGGGCGATGAAAGTGCTAATTGCCCACCGCAGCCGATTGCAGCAGCGAATAGCACTTGCCAAGGCGGGTTCAGTCGCGACATGAGCAACCCGGCTGAAAATGATCGAGAGAGAAAGATGAACACCAGCGTTGAAAATGCGAAGGTAAAGGGAAGCAATATCGCCCGCTATGCGCTGATCGCGGCGGCGGTGATCGCTTTGGCGGCGGTCGGTGTCGCGGTGTGGCGTAGCCAGAGCGGCGCGGAGAGTGTGGCCCCGGCAAAGCTGGCCCAAAGCGAGACCCCGCCCAGCGTCGACGAGGTGATTAAACAACTCGAAGAAAAGCTGAAAGCCGATCCCGATAACGCCGAAAATTGGCGGATGCTCGGCTGGAGCTATTTTGAAACCGGCAAATTCGCCGAAAGCGCCACCGCGATGAAGCGCGCCACCACATTGGACCCCAAAAACCCCGAATATTGGTCGATGCTCGGCGAAGCTCTGGTGATGGCCAGCGACGGACAGCAGGTGCCCAAGGACGCCAGCGACGCGTTTCGTAAAGCCTTATCCCTTGATGCCAAGGATGCCCGATCCCGCTATTTTCTGGCGGTCGAGAAAGACATTGCGGGCAATCACGCCGCAGCGATTGATGACTGGTTTGCCCTGCTGGCCGACACCCCCGCCGATGCCCCCTATGCCGAAGATATTCGGCGCGTCATTACACAGGTGGGCGAAAAGGAAGGCATAGAAGTCGCCAGCCGCCTTGCGAAAATAGGCCCCGCTCCGGCAAGCGGCGGCCTAACCACCGATGGTCCAGCCAAAGCCACAGCCGGCATCCCCGGCCCCACGTCCGACCAGATCAAACAGGCATCACAATTGCCGCAGGGACAGCAGGAGGCGATGATTCGCGGCATGGTCGACGGCCTTGCTGCCCGTTTGGAAAAGAATCCGCGTGACGCCGATGGCTGGATCATGCTGATGCGCAGCCGCAGCCAATTGGGCGAGAGTGTCAAAGCTAAAGCCGCCCGCGACACGGCGCTCGAAACTTTCAAAAACGACGGCCAGCAATCGAAACGAATTCGCGAAGCAGCGGCGGCATTGGGGATTAGCTAAAACTGTCCCGACCGGGTCATGCCATAGCCATTGCCCGCGCGGACGAAGCCAAGGGCGGGCAGCAGCGTGGTCCAGGGACCGCTTTGTCCCTCGATAAACAAGCGCGCATCATAGGCGCCGGATTCGGTCATGGCGAGGGTCAGGTTTTCCATACCCGATCCGCTGACCAGCGGGAGAACCACCCGCTCCCCCTCACAGCGCGGCTTGCCCAGCAAGCCCGATTTGAGATTGAAGCCCGGAATATTGGCGTCCAGCGTGACCCGCACCTGTCCGCCCGCCGAGCGGCATTGCCGGCCGGAAAAACGGACATGGACGCGTTCCAATACCAATGCGGTCACCGGCAGCGGTCCTGTCATCCCGGTCAGATCGACGGTGGCATTGGCATTTTCGATGGCAGAAGTTCCCATCCCGCGCGCGATCACGGCATCAAATGCCGGTCCGCTGCTCCCCGGCTGGCTGCTAAGGTGAAAGCGCGCTTGTCCGGACAGCAGCGACCAAAAGCGCAAACCGGCGGAAAGGTCGCCCAAGGGCACCGGCCCCCAATTGGCGTCCTCCAGCGTCCCGTTCCATACACTGCCCGAAACGCTGCGCGCCGACAGCGGCGCATCCGCCCATTGCAAGGCCAGCCGAAGCGGAAACAGCACGGCAGCAGCGACAAGGGCAAACAGGCCGATCAGCAGCAGGCCGGTCGTTCGCGTCATCGCTGACCCGTCATTGCGGTGTTTCCACTGCATCGGGTTCGAATTTCTCGATCACCCACGGCTCGTCCTCTGCCGCCGCCATCCATGTCTGCATCCATTCATGCTCCATGATCGCTTGCATATAGGCGGTGGCAAAGCCGGGCAGGGCGAAGCCATAAGTTACGAAGCGCGATACCACCGGCGCGTACATAATGTCCGCGGCGGTGAACGTGCCAAACAGATACGGCCCAGATTTTCCGAAGCGCGAGCGGGCCTCTGCCCAAAGCGTGATAATCCGCACCGCGTCGGCTTTGACCGCATCGTCGAAGGTGAGGCCAGTGAAGCGCCGCCGGGTGTTCATCGGACAGGCGCGGCGCAGCGGCAGATAGCCCGAATGCATTTCCGCCGCCATCGACCGCGCCATGCCGCGCGCCACTTCATCTTTCGGCCAGAACCGGTCACGGTGGGTTTTGTCGGCCAGCCAGTCGATGATCGCCAGCGAATCCCAGATCACTGTTTCTCCATCCCATAGGATCGGCACCTTGCCGCCCGACGGGGCGAAGTTTTCACCATCGCGCAGCTGGTCCCAGTCTTCGCCGTATAGCGGGACGGTCAGTTCCTCAAAGCCCAGCCCGGATTGCTTGCAAGCGAGCCAGCCGCGCAGGCTCCAGCTGGAATAGGTTTTGTTGCCGATGATCAGTTTCATGGTCATGCCCGGGTCCTTCGGTCAGATTTCCACGGCATCGATAACCGCACGGCGCAGTTCGTCAATGCCCAAGCGCTTTTCCGCCGAGGTGACAATCAGGTCCGGATAGGCCGCCGGGTGTTTGCGTGCGCCCGCTGTCACCTGCGCCATCACCGCTTCCAATTCTCCGCCCTTCAGCTTGTCGGTCTTGGTCAATACCACGTGATAGCTGGCCGCCGCTTTGTCGAGCATGGCCATCACCTCTTCATCGCGGTCCTTGATCCCATGCCGCGCATCGATCAGCAGAAAGGTCCGCTTTAACGTCACCCGTCCGCGCAGGTAATCATTGACCAGAAACCGCCATTTCTGGACAGTTTTGACTGGCGCCTTGGCATAACCATAGCCGGGCATATCGGTGATACGAAAAAGTATCGGAGTGCCGACATCGAAGAAATTCAGTTCCTGCGTCCGCCCCGGCGTGTTCGACGTGCGCGCCAAGCCATTGCGGTTGGTGAGCGCATTGATCAGCGAGCTTTTGCCCACGTTCGACCGCCCGGCAAAAGCGATCTCCGGCACATTGGCATCGGGCAGAAATTCCAGCTTTGGCGCGGATTTCAGGAAATGGATCGGTCCGGAAAAGATTTTATTGGGGTCGTGTGCTGTCACAATCTCAGTTCTTTCAATTTTTTGATCGGGGCAGGTCCCGTTCGTGTCGAGCGTAGTCGAGACACCTTGCCCCAGCGTCTGGTCAATTGGCCTCTCGACTACGCTCGAGGCGAACGGAATAAAGGGTTACCCCTTAATTGCGCAAAACGCCTATTTCGCCTTCGCCTTTTCCGCCGCTTCTCTTGCCATTGCCTCCTTCATTTGCGGATGGCGGCTGTAGAGCCATTTCTGTTGGGCGATGGTCAGGATGTTGCTGACGGTCCAATATAGCTGCAATCCGGCGGCGAAAGGCGCCATGATGAACACCATGATCACCGGCATAAAGGCAAAAATCTGCTGCTGGATCGGGTCCATTGGTGCAGGGTTCAGCTTGAACTGCAGGTGCATGGTGATGCCCATCAGGATCGGCAGGATACCAATCGCCAGGAACGCGGGCGGGTAAAAGGGTAGCAGACCGAACAGATTGACCGGCGTCAACGGGTCGGGCGCGCTGAGATCGAGGATCCAGCCAAAAAACGGTTGATGCCGCATCTCAATCGCCAGCATCAGCACCTTGTAGAGTGCAAAGAAAATCGGAATTTGCAGGAAAATCGGCAGGCATCCGGCCAGCGGATTGACCTTTTCGTCCTTGTACAGCTTCATGATTTCCTGTTGCTGCTTCGGCTTGTCGTCCTTGAAACGGTCCTGAATCGCCTTCATCTTCGGCTGGACCGCGCGCATTTGCGCCATGCTGGCAAATTGCCGCTGCGCTATCGGGAACATGATCCCGCGCACGATGAAAGTCAGCAGGATGATCGCCACCCCGAAATTGCCGAAATATTCGAACAGCTTCAGCAGCAGGTAAAAAATCGGCTTTTCAAACCAGTAGAACCAGCCCCAGTCAATCGCCCGGTCAAACAGGGGGACGTTAAACTCGTCCTTATAGCGGTCGAGCAGGCGGGTTTCCTTCGCGCCCGCAAAAAGGCGGCTGGTCTGGGCAAAGGCCTTGCCCGGCGCGATCACCGTCGCGGAACGGTCGGCGATCTGGGTTTGATACAGGTCGCCTGCTCCGGCGCGAAACTTGGCATCGACCTTGGTCTTGCCATCGGGGATCAGGGCTGCGAGCCAATATTTGTCGGTAAAGCCCAGCCATCCGGCATCGCCCTCTGGCACCGCACCCTTTGCGCCTTCGGCGGCGACATCGTCATAATCCCAATCATAATTGGCGGTGCCACCGAAAACGCCCATTGGGCCGATATGGATGGTCCAGCTGTCGGCTTCGCTGGTCGGGACCTCTGCGGCGCGGTATTGGCGGCTGATCAGGCCATAAGGCGTGACGGCAATGGGCGCTGCGCCGTTATTGCTGACCTTTTGGGTGGCGGTGATCAGATAATCGCTGTCGATGGAAAGTTTGATTTCAAACAGATGTCCGCCCGCGTTGGTCCAGCGCAGTGTCAGCGGTTTCTGCGGGGTTAGGCTGGTCCCGTCGGCGGTCCACAGGCTGGCATCACCGGGCAGCTCCACCCCCTGCCCTGCCCAGCCGAAGCGCGCGAAATAGGCGTTTGGCGTTCCGGCGGGCGAAAACAGGCGGACCGGCGGGCTTTTCTTGTCGAGATCGACGCGGTAGTCGGTCAAGGTGATATCATCAATCCGCGCACCGGCCAGATTGATCGAACCTTTGAGACGCGGGGTATCAATCGCGACCCGGTTGCCCGATTTCAGGGCGGCGGCCACGGTCTGCGCCTTGCCGCCGACACCGTCGAGCGGCTGCGTGGTGGTTCCGGAATTGCCAGCACTGGATACCGGTAAACCAGCCGCCGCCGGGTCATTGCCCGTGCCAGAGCTTTTGGCCGCCTCGCTCTGCTGCGCCGCCGGTTTGGTCGCCAGATCCGGGAAAAATTGCTCGGTCAGCAGCGGCCAGCCGAACAGGATGAGTCCCGTCAGCAACACCGCCAAAATCATGTTACGCTTGTCATCCACCGGCTTGGTCACTCTTTCGTATTGCAATGCCCCGAATAGAGGCAAAAGGTATTATGGCACCGGGTCATACCCGCACCCACCCCAAGGATGGCAGCGCAATAGCCGTTTCACCGTCAAGCAGCTACCCCTAAAAATCCCGTGTTTGGTAAGCGCCTCTATCGCATAGGCCGAACAGCTGGGCTGAAACCGGCAACTGGGCGGTAAAACGCGCGACGGCCCGATCTGCCAAAGCCGAATCAGCGCGATGAGTGCACGGCTAACCATCGCGCCGCTGCTTCGATTGTTTATGGTGCAAGACGCTCAGTCCCTTTTCCAGATCACCGTGGAGCAAGCCGAAATCGCGCTCAATCCCCTCTTTGCGTCCGATCAGGATATAGTCATTGCCGGCGCAGCCGAGCCAGGGTAAAATATCGAAAATCAAGGCACGAAACCGCCGTTTCATCCGGTTGCGGACGACGGCATTGCCCACTTTTTTGGTGATGGTGATCCCGAACCGGATGTCGGATTGGCCCTGCCGTGCATAGAGCAAAAGGATAAAGCCCGGCGCCACAAAGCGCATGCCCCGGTTCGCAGCGAGAAAATCGCTGCGTTTGCGAATCACCGATGGTTTGGTAGAACTGCCGGGCACCGCTTCACCGCCAAACGGCAAAACGGAAGGACAGGACGTCAGGCAGACAGGCGCTTGCGACCACGTGCACGGCGCGCCGCCAGCACTTTGCGGCCACCAACCGTGGCTTTGCGGTTGCGAAAGCCATGACGCCGTTTGCGCACAAGGCGGCTTGGTTGAAATGTGCGCTTCATAGCGTCTATCCCGAAATTGAATTGAAACAGGGACCGGGCAAGCGTCCGATCCGCAAACAGAAACGCGCGTTAGGCGGGGGGCGCAGCAAAGTCAAGCAAGGAAAGCGACAGAAATTGCGCCTTTGGGATCAAACCTCAACACTGCGCCAAGTGCCCGGTTCCAGCCCCGCCAAATCCCACTCACCAATCCGCCAGCGAACCAGCCGCAGAGTCGGAAAACCGATCGCTGCGGTCATCCGCCGGACCTGCCGATTGCGGCCTTCAGCAATTGTGATTCGCAGCCAACTGTCGGGAACCGATTTGCGGTACCGGACCGGCGGCGTGCGCGGCCATAATGCTGGCGCGGCGATAAGCTCCACCTGTGCCGGGCGGGCCGGACCGTCATTGAGCAAAATGCCGGATCGGAGCGGCGCGAGATCACGCTCTTCCGGCACCCCCTCCACCTGCACCAGATAGGTCTTCGCCAGCTTGTATTTGGGATCGGCAATACGCGCCTGCAACCGGCCGTCATCGGTCAGCAGCAGCAACCCTTCGCTATCCCGATCCAGCCGTCCAGCGGGATAGACGCCGGGCACTGCAACATAGTCGGACAAGGTTTTGCGCGCGGCGACGCTCCCGCGATCCGTAAACTGCGACAGGACATCATAGGGTTTGTTGAACAGTATCAGCCGGGCCATCGCTTACCCCAATATCATCGGCCTGAACCGCGCCGAACTATCAGCGCGGACGGCCCGGTTTATTTTTGGGTTTGCCCTTGGCCGGCCCGCGAAAGCCGCCCGGAGTGCCGCGTCCCTTATAGCCCAGAACCGGACGGTTCGGCTTACCCTGTTTGCGGTTGTACTTTGCCTCTTCGCGCGGCGGGGCGTCGCATTGGGTGATGGTGACATCGGCGTCTTCATCATGACCCGGCTTGGCAGCAGCCTTGGCAAATTCCTTGGCGTCGGCGGCGGTGATGGCGACGAAGCTTTCATTGCCGGTGATTCGGATCGCGCCGATATGGTTTTTGGTCACCGCGCCGCGCCGACAGAGCAGGGGCAGCAGCCATTTGGGATCGGCATTGTTCTTGCGCCCGACATTTATCCGGAACCAGACCGCGTCGTCAAAGCCTTCGCGGTGATGTTCTTTCGCCTTTTCGCGGGTGCCATCATCGTGCAAATCTTCGGCGACCGGCATTTTGGCGCGGTGGGTGGCAACCAAAGCAGCGGCGATGTCGAGCGGGCTCATCGTTTCCAGCAATTGGGCGGCGATTTCGCGATCTTCCTCGTCGCTCTCGACTGGAGTCAGCAGTTTATCGAGCAGCCGTTGGCGGTCCTGGACCCGGATTTCCTGTGCTGTCGGGACCTGCATCCATTCGGCGTTGATATTGGCGCCGCGTAGCATCGATTCGACGCGCTTGCGGCGCTGATAGGGGACGATCAGAACGGCGGTGCCCTTTTTGCCGGCCCGCCCTGTCCGGCCCGAGCGGTGCTGCAACGCCTCTGCATCGCGGGGGATTTCGACATGGACCACCAAAGTGACCGAGGGCAGATCGATGCCGCGTGCCGCAACATCGGTCGCAACACAAATGCGGGCGCGCCGGTCGCGCAGGGCTTGCAGCGCCTGATTGCGCTCCTGCTGGCTATGCTCTCCCGACAGCGCAACCGCGTTGAAGCCGCGATTGTTGAGCTTGGCGTGCAAATGACGCACGCTTTCCCGGGTGGCACAGAACAGGATCGCGGTTTCCGGCTCGTGCAGACGCAGCAGGTTGACCACCGCATTTTCCACATCGGGCGGGGCGACCGTGACCGCTTGATAGCTGATATCGCCATGCCCGCGATCTTCGCCGACGGTCGAGATGCGCAGGGCGTCGCGTTGGTAGCGTTTCGCCAGCGTGACAATCGGCTTGGGGATCGTGGCGCTGAACATCAGGGTCCGGCGTTCGGTTGGCGAGGCGCTCAGAATTTCTTCGAGTTCCTCACGAAAGCCCATGTCGAGCATTTCATCGGCCTCATCGAGCACCGCGACCTTGAGCGCCGAGAGGTCGAGCGCGCCGCGTTCCAGATGGTCGCGCAAACGTCCCGGCGTTCCCACCACAATCTGCGCCCCGTTTTGCAGGCTGCGCCGTTCTTTGCTGGCGTCCATTCCGCCGACACAGGTCGCGATACGAACATGTGCTCCAGCAAATAGCCACATCAGTTCTCGGCTGACCTGCAAAGCCAGTTCGCGGGTCGGTGCGATGATTAACGCGGCAGGAATCCGCGCCAGACAGACCAACCCGCCGTCCAAGATTTGCGGTGCCATGGACAGGCCAAAAGCAACGGTCTTTCCCGACCCCGTTTGCGCAGACACCAAAAGGTCGCGGTCGATGGCATCGGGGGCGATGACGGCGGACTGCACGGGGGTCAGCGCGGTATATTCGCGTGCGGTAAGCGCCTCGCTCAACAGAGGAGGTATTTGGGAGAAAGTCATGAATTTTCCTTGAAATGACGCGCCCCATGCACGTTTTTAGGTCATCTGTCCACCGCCGACATCATGACGAGCGGTGTTGGGCGCGTTCGCTGGTTCGGTTTTGGCGTGACCGTGCCAATGCTATCGCATAAGTAGCCAGTAATGGGTGACGATCGATATCTTGTCCTGCAAGGGGCATCGACCGCTGTGGTGCTGGAGCTTGTGGAGGGCGGGGCACCGCTGTGGCGCTATTGGGGGCCACGACTGTCGGGCGGAACCTTGCCGCCTTTGTCGTTGATGGAAACGCGGCCATCGCCCAGTTTCTCGCTCGACACCACCCCGGCGCTGTCGGTGTTTCCGACCTTTGGCATGGGATGGTACGGGCAAAGCGCCTTGCTAGCCCATCGCGAGGGAAAGGATTTCGCGCAAGCGTTCACGCGCTGCACGGCAGAGTGGATAGTTCCGGAAAAGACCGTGTCTCTCAAACTCGTTGACGAAGTTGCGGCGGTCGAGGTGCATATCCGCCTCTCGCTCGACGGCGATGTGCTGACCGTATCGCAGGGCCTGACCAACACCGGTTCCGCCGTGCTGGAGGTCCAATGGTTGGCCGCCTGCACCTTGTCTTTACCCGAAGCAGCGCGCCGTGTCCGCTCCTTTTCGGGCAAGCATAACGGCGAATTTCTGCCGCAAACCGATATGCTGGGCCGGGCGATTTGGTCCAAGGAAAACCGGCGCGGGTTGACCTCGCACGATGCGTTTCCCGGTGCGATGGTGGAGGCGGAAGGGGTAGCCTTTGCCGCGCAACTCGCCTGGTCGGGTAGCCATGTGCAGAGTATTGCCTGGCTTGATGATGGCAGGTATCAGTGGCAATTGGGCGAACGGTTGGCTCCCGGCGAAGTGCGACTGGCCCCCGGTGAAACGCTGACCGCGCCCGATGTGCTGGTGACCTGCTCCACTAACGGCGCGAATGGCATAGCACAGAATTTCCATGGCGCGATTCGGGTAAGGCTTGACTGGCCCGGCGGCGTCATGAAGCCCAGACCGGTGCATGTGAACAGCTGGGAAGGCTATTATTTCGACCATGATTTGGCCGCGCTAATCGCCTTTGCCGATGCGGCAGCGGAAACGGGTATTGAGCGGTTCGTGCTCGACGACGGCTGGTTCCACCGCCGCGACGATGACCTCCGCGCTTTGGGTGATTGGTGGGCCGATGCCGATAAATATCCCGGCGGGCTGGCCCCGCTCGCCAATCACGTGACAGCATTGGGCATGGAATTTGGCCTTTGGGTAGAGCCGGAAATGGTCAATCCCGACAGCGACCTGTTCCGCGCGCATTCCGATTGGGCTTTGCAAATCGCTGACCGTCCGCTGATCACCGCGCGCAATCAATTGGTGCTGGATATCGCGCGGGCGGAGGTCAGCGACTATCTGTTCGAAACCATCAGTGCATTGCTGCACGATCTTCCGATAACGTACCTCAAATGGGACCATAACCGCGATTTGGCACCGGCCGGGGGAGCGGATGGCCGGGCCAGCTATCATCGGCAGGTTGAAGCCGCCTATGCGTTGTTCGCCCGCTTCCGCAGCGCCTTTCCCGATGTCGAGATAGAGGCCTGCGCCGGGGGCGGCGGACGGATTGATGCGGGCATTGTCCGCCACACGCACCGGTTCTGGACCAGCGATTGCATCGACGCGGTATCGCGCGCCGCCATGCAGCCGGGTTTTCTGCGCTTCATGCCGCCCGAAATCATGGGATCGCATATCGGTGCATCCCCGGCGCACAGCACAGGCCGGATGCAGAGCATGGATTACCGCGCTGCAGTCGCACTGCAAGGGCATTTCGGGGTCGAACTCGATCTGGTTAAAATGCCGCAGGACGAGCGGGATCGGCTGGGCCAGTGGATCAGCTTTTACAAGGCTTGGCGGCATTTGCTGCACGCGCAGGTCTGGACCGGACAAAACGGCGACGGGCAATTATGGCATGCGGCGGGCAGCGAGCGGGAATGGCTGCTGATCGTCTATCAAATAGCACCGATGACGCACCGGCATATGCCGCCGCTGCGCTTGCCGTTCGTGGGCGCGGAAAGCCATTACAGCATTGCGCAAATCGGTCCTGATGGCGAACAATCGCCGATAATCGCCGATGGCGGCTGGCTGCAGGCGGCTGGTCTGCCCATCCCGCCGATGATGGCGGAAAGCGCGATACTCTATCGAGGGGTTTTGGGTGATGTTTGATCCGGCGGAGCATCCGCATCGCCGCTACGATCCCTTGGGCGATGAGTGGATTTTGGCATCCCCGCACCGGGCAAAACGGCCATGGCAGGGCCAGTCGGACGCGCCCGATACAGCGGTTTTGCCATCCCATGACCCCGATTGCTATCTGTGCCCCGGCAATGCCCGGGTGACGGGGGAGCGCAATTCCCTCTATTCCGGCCCGTTTGTGTTCAGCAACGATTTTGCGGCTTTGCAGTCCGATACTCCGGAACCGCACGGAGATGACCCGCTGTTTCAGACGGGCCATGCCGAGGGGACCAGCCGGGTGATCTGCTTTTCACCCGATCATGGCAAGACCCTGCCGTTGCTGGAGGCCGAACAGATTGCGGAAGTGGTCGATTGCTGGTGCGCGCAAAGCGCTGACCTTGGCCGGACCTACCCATGGGTGCAGGTGTTCGAAAACAAGGGAGCGATGATGGGCTGCTCCAACCCGCACCCGCACGGGCAGATCTGGGCGAGCAACTATGTGCCGCACACCCCGGCTATCGAATCGCGGACTCAGTTGGCGTGGGCAAAGGCGCATAGCGCGCCAATGTTGCTGCAACTGGCGGAGCGCGAAGCGGACGGCGAACGGGTGGTGGTCCAGACCGAAGATTGGCTGGCCATCGTCCCTTATTGGGCGAAATGGCCGTTTGAAACCTTGCTGCTGCCGCGCTTTGCGGTGCAGCGGCTGCCTGATCTTGCGGCACAGCAGCGCCGGGGATTGGCGGAGATCATCAAGGCATTGACCACGGCCTATGACAATCTGTTTGAGACCAGCTTCCCCTATTCGATGGGCTGGCATGGCGCGCCGTTTGATGGACAGGCGCATACGGAGTGGCAGTTGCATGCGCATTTCTATCCGCCGCTGCTGCGCTCGGCATCGGTGCGCAAATTCATGGTCGGCTATGAGATGCTGGCCGAGGCGCAGCGCGACATTACCCCCGAACAGGCCGCCCAGCGATTGCGCGGCGCGGTGGGAAGGCATTATCGTGACTGATTTGCAAAGCCGGTTACTCGGTGTGTTTGCGGCGCGCTGCGGCGGGGTTCCCGACCTGATCGCCCGCGCGCCGGGGCGGGTCAATCTGATTGGCGAGCATACCGACTATAACGACGGATTTGTCCTGCCGATGGCGATTTCAGGGCAGACGATGGTGGCGGCGCGGGCGCGGGCCGATATGGTCATCCGTATCATTGCCGCCGACCTGCAAGGGGCGGAGTGCCAATTCGCGCTCGATACGCCAATCGCGCCCGACCCGCTCAACCCATGGTCGAACTATGTGCGCGGGGTTGCCGAGTCGCTGCTTTTGGAGGGTGTGCCGGTGACGGGGGCGGATCTGGTGATCGGCGGCACGGTTCC
>JBGSLY010000074.1:0-10977 GCA_041740435.1 Parasphingorhabdus sp. | reverse complement strand
CGCTCAAGGCCAGCCGCGAACAGCCGCAGGCCAAGGTGCTGTCCAAGCCCTTCCACCTCAAGGATCTGGTGCTCGAAGTCGAGCGCGTGCTCGAAGACCGGATCTCGGCGGTGCTGTGAACCCAGCCATCTGGCGGGGCCTCGGAATTCGCGCGAATGACCACTTGCGTGCGCAAGGACCTCTCGCTAAACGGCGCGCCTGTCGCACCACCCTTCAAGGGTCGTGATACATTCGATATCGTGGGCGTATAGCTCAGTGGTAGAGCACTGTGTTGACATCGCAGGGGCCGGGAGTTCAACTCTCTCTACGCCCACCATTTAAAAAAGCCGCAAACCAATAGGTTGCGGCTTTTTTTGATTGAGTTTGTTACTGGCGCCGTTGTCGGCTCCGAATATACGTCGGCCGACCGATTTTTATATGTTCACACCCGACAGTGCCGCATCGTTGAATTGCAGCTCGGCCAGTCGTTTGTAGAGGCCGGATTTCGCAATCAATTGGTCGTGGGTGCCTTCTTCCACAATGGCGCCCTCATTCATCACGACGATCCGGTCGGCGGAGCGGATGGTAGCAAGGCGGTGGGCAATGACCAATGTAGTGCGGTCGGCCATGAGATGATCGAGCGCATCCTGTACCAGCCTTTCGCTTTCGGCATCCAGCGCCGAAGTCGCTTCGTCGAGCAGCAGGATCGGCGAGTTACGAAGCAACGCCCGGGCAATTGCCACACGCTGCCGCTGTCCGCCCGACAGCCGGGTTCCCGCTTCGCCCATATAGGTGTCGAGCCCTTCGGGCAGGTCGCGGAGGAAATCCTCGGCATTGGCGGCGCGCGCCGCTTCCCATATCCGCGCATCGTCGACATCCCAGCACCCGTAACGCAGATTGTCGCGCGCCGATGCGGCAAACAACACCGTATCCTGCGGCACCAGTGCCATACGCTGACGGATTTCTTCCGGGTCCGCGGAGGGCAGCGCCACGCCGTCGATCCGCACCACACCCGATTGGGGGTCGTAAAACCGCTGTGCCAGTTGAAACAGCGTCGATTTGCCCGCCCCCGATGGCCCGACAATGGCGACGGTTTCCCCCGGCGCGACCTTGAGCGAAAAATCCTTGAGGGCACGAACATCGGTACGGGTCGGATAGCTGAAGCTGACATTGTCAAAGGCAATCTGGCCGCGCGGCGGCTGCGGTAAAGCCACCGGATTGGCAGGCGCGGAAATTTCCGGCTCGACCTGAAGCAATTCTGCCAGCCGTCCCGCCGCCCCTGCCCCGCGTAGCAGATCGCCATACACTTCGGTTAGAGCGCCAAAAGAAGAGGCGATCAGCACACCAGCGAAGATAAACGCCGCAATCGTGCCACCGGACAAAACGCCTTCGACCACCGCATTCGCGCCGCGCCACATCAGCGCGACCATCGATCCGAAAATCATGCCGATAATCACACTGGTCATAACGGCGCGCAGGGAGATACGGCGTTTGGCCACGGTAAAAGTCTGTTCAACCGCGCCAGCGAACCGGTCGCTTTCGCGATCTTCTTGGCCAAAGGCTTGGACAATTTTCATCGCGCCCAGCGTTTCGGACACCATCGCGCCAATGTCGGCGACCCGGTCCTGGCTGGTCCGCGACACACTGCGCAAGCGGCGACCTAGAAAGATGATGGGCAACAGAATGGCCGGAATCGCCAGCAACAAAATCAGGGTCAATTGCGGCGCCAGCGTGAACAGGTAAAAGACTCCACCGATCCCGATCACCAGATTGCGCAGTGCGACCGATACCGTGGTACCAACGATTTGTTCGATAATTGCGGTATCGGCGGTCATCCGGCTGGCGATTTCGGAGGGTCGGTTTTCCTCAAAATAGCCGGGCGATAGGCGCATCAGATTGCGGTACACATCACGGCGAATGTCCGCCACCACCCGTTCACCCAGCCATGAAACGAAATAGAATCGCACGGCGGTGGCCAGTGCCAACACCACAACAATCACGAACATATATTCGAAATAAGGGTCGATATCGCCGCCTTTGCTGCCGAAACCATTATCGATGACCAGCTTGAGTTGGCGGGGTATCGACAGCGTCGCCCCCGCCGCCGCCAGCAGGGCCAGCGCAGCAAAGCCGATTTGCCGGGGATAGCGAATGCCATAGTTCCAGATCATCCGGAGCTGGCCAATTTTGCGCAATGGGATTTTGTCTTCGGGGGTGCTGAGTGCACCGTCGGCGGTTTCAGTCATGCGCGCGGCCCTAGCACCGCCAAGGGAGCGCGACAATTGCTAAGGTTCGCCTTTGCAACCGATTTTTCTAAAGCCAACTCGCTTACAGGCCGTCGTCACTGGAAAGGCCCGCAGCATCCTCGGCGGCGAATTCCTCAGCTATTTCGGTATCGAGCGCACTCAGCGACGGGTTTTGCCGCGCCTCTCTTTTGTCGGCGGCCTGCGCCTCTAACGTCCAGGCGACCACGGCGGCGCGAGCAATTTTGCGCCGGGTTTCGAGCGGGTTATTCTCTGCAATCGCTTGCTGGATCGCGATCTGCTGCCGACAAACAAGCGCTGAAACCCGCACCGCGAACTATCGCTTCATATTGTCAAGGCCGCGCACAACACCGGCCTTTTCGCTGGGGTTGGAAGCATTGGTCTTGGGCTTTTCCGCCTTGGGTTTGCGCACTTCGCGGTTGGATTTCTTCTGTGATTTGGCCATGGTTGGTCCTCTCAAAATGACGGCAAGGGAGACGTTGGAATTGCAGCCCTGCATCGACCGAGGGATGGACGAACCTGCAGAAGTACCGCCAAAATGTTCACAAAATTGGGAACATACCGGCGTATAAAGAATATGGGGGCTGACCCCCATGATTATAAGGGCTGGGTTCAGAAATTCCTGACCCTGGTGTATGTCGTTAATCACAGGGCCTAACTTTTCCCTAAGCTAGATATATGCTATCGCCTGAATCATTGCCGATAGGGAAACTTTGCGACGTGACCAACCCGACTGCTCTTGAACAACTCACGCTCGAATATATCAATCTGCTGCGTACCGATCCCGGCGGCGAATATGCCCGGACAGTGGCGGCGGGAAATATTGGTCAGATACAAAGCGCATTGACCTTTTTCGGGGTCAATATGACCGCCCTGCAAAACCAGCTGAACAGCCTGACCGCCGCGGCGCCACTGGCGTGGAACAGTAATCTGACCGACGCCGCGCGCACGCACAACGCCGCGATGATCGCTGCCGATACCCAAAGCCACCAACTACCCGGCGAACCAGGCCTGTCGGCGCGCGTAGAAGCAGCGGGCTATACCGGCTGGAGCAACTTGGGCGAAAATATCTATGCCTATTCGTCGAGCGCCTTTTTTGGCCACGCCGGATTTGTCGTCGATTGGGGTTATGACGACGAAGATTTCGACGGACAGGGCAATCTGCTTCCCGACTGGAAAACCAGAGGCGACGGCATTCAGGATCCGGCAGGACACCGTATCAACCTGATGAGCGCCAATTTTACCGAAATCGGGATTGGCATTACCATTGAGACTGATCCCGCAACCGATGTTGGCACCCATGTCACCACCCATGATCTGGGGAACCGGTTCAATTATCAGGCGCAGTTTTTGGGCGTCATCATCAACGATACCGACAATGATGATTTTTACGATGTTGGTGAGGGGATGGGAGGCATTACCGTCACCCTGACGAGCGGCAGCAACAGCTATTCCACCACCAGCTGGGACTCTGGCGGGTGGCAAATCACTGTCCCGGCGGGGAATTATACCATCACGTTTTCCGGTGGCAGCCTCAGTGGAACGATAAGCCGCAGCGCAACTTTGGGCACGGTCAATGTCAAAATAGATGTGGAGGCAGCAGATGCCGCAGGAACCGGCGGAACATTTACCGGCACGAGCGAAGCCGACTCGCTGAACGGAACAGATTTTAGCGACATTCTTCGCGGGCTGGGCGGTGATGATGTCCTGCGCGGCCGGGGCGGCAATGACCAACTGTTTGGCGACAGCGGTATCGACGCCATGTACGGCGGCGCGGGCGATGACATTTACCGGGTCCAGCAAATCGGCGATACCGTGATCGAGCTTACTGATGCCGGATTTGATACGATCCGGTCGGTAATCGACTATACCCTGCCCGGCAATGTCGAACGACTTTACCTTTCGGGCGGTGCAAGGGTCGGGAATGGCAATAACGCGGCCAATACCATTGTCGGTTCGGGCGGCAGCGATATCATCGATGGCAAAGGCAGCAATGACTCTCTGTTCGGCGGTGTCGGGCGAGATACCATCTTGGGCGGCAACGGAGCGGATCTCATCGACGGCGGCGAAGGCAAGGACACGATGACTGGCGGTGCGAGCGCCGATACCTTCCAGTTTCGGTTGCTCAGCGACCTTAGCCCGACCCGCAGTCTGGCCGATATTATCACCGATTTCAGCACAATAGGTGGTGACAGGATAAACCTCACTGCGCTCGATGCCAAGACCGGCACCGGCGGTAATCAGGATTTCGAATGGATTGCGACGAAAGCCTTTTCCTCGACCGCAGGCGAACTGCGCTATGTTAAAGCATCAGGCAATACCTATATCGAGGGTGACGTGGATGGCGATGGCATTGCCGATTTGGTCATTCGTCTAAATGGTCTGCACGACCTCAATTCTAGTCATGTGCTTGGCTCGGTCGACAATGTGCCCAATCGGGAGCCTGCCGAAATCCAGATGGCTTGGCCAATTGATGCCCATTTTGCCAGTGGCGGATTGTGGTTCTGATTCGACGCTGGACAATTGCCTGAAATCGCCCTAAGGGCGCGCTTCCCAATGCTTTGAGCTTTGGACCTGTGCGGGAGAATGGCCAGTGCCATTCGTCTGAACCGCTTAATTTGAGGGGAGCGATGCTTCCCGACAGAAAGAAAGGAAAGTGCAATGGCCAAGAAAATTACTGGCTATATCAATCTGCACGTGCCCGCGGGCAGTGCCACACCATCTCCGCCAATCGGCCCTGCTTTGGGTCAGCGCGGCGTCAATATCATGGAATTCTGTAAGGCTTTCAACGCCTCGACCCAAGATCTGGAAAAGGGCACACCGATTCCAACCAAGATCACTGTGTTCGGCGACAAGAGCTTTACCTTTGCCACCAAAACCCCGCCAGCCAGCTTTTTGATCAAAAAGGCCGCCAACCTGAAATCCGGTTCCAAAGAGCCGGGCAAGATTTCGGCAGGGACCATTTCCCGCTCGGCACTGGCGGAAATCGCCCAGACCAAGATGGCAGATCTCAACGCTAATGACATTGAACAAGCGACCAAGATTATCGAGGGCTCCGCCCGTTCGATGGGTCTCGACGTGGTGGAGGGCTGAAACCATGGCTAAACTGAGCAAAAAAGCAAAAGCACTGGCTTCGCAGCTGGACGCCGAAAAATTGTACGGCATTGATGAAGCGATCAAGATGCTGAAGGAACTGTCCTCGGCCAAGTTTGACGAAACCATCGAAGTCGCGATGAATCTGGGCGTCGATCCGCGTCACGCCGATCAGATGGTTCGCGGCGTTGTCTCGCTGCCCGCTGGCACCGGCAAGGATGTCCGCGTGGCCGTGTTCGCCAAGGATGCCAAGGCTGCGGAAGCTTTGGCCGCTGGCGCCGACAAGGTGGGCGCCGATGACCTGATGGAAGACATGCAGGCCGGCAACCTCAACTATGACCGCGTCATCGCCACCCCCGATATGATGGGTGTGGTGGGACGTCTGGGCAAGCTTTTGGGTCCCAAGGGCCTGATGCCGAACCCGAAACTGGGCACCGTCACCCCCAATGTCGCCGACGCGGTTAAGGCCGCCAAGGCCGGACAAGTCGAATACCGGGTCGAAAAGGCCGGTATCATCCATTCGGGCATCGGCAAGGCCAGCTTTAACGACGCCGACCTTCGCCGCAATTTCGACGCGCTGGTCGATGCGGTCGCTAAGGCAAAGCCATCGGGCGCCAAGGGCAAATATGTCCGCAAGGTGTCGATGAGCTCGTCGATGGGCCCCGGCCTGAAGATCAACCTGACCGAGGTTCCCGGCGCGTAATACCGCCGCAGTTTGCAATATCGAAAAGGCCGGAAGCGATTCCGGCCTTTTTGTTGTGGGACGCACCATTGCTATTTGCCGCGCGCGCCTTATTTTTGAATAAGATTTCCCTCTGATCAAAGGCCTCCCCATGCCCAACTCCCCCATCAACTGGCACTCCGTTGTCGCCATTGCCCGCGACGGCAATCCATCTCCTCCACACCGGGTCGAAAAAAGTGATGCCGAGTGGCGGGCGCAGATGGGGGAGGAGCAATATTTTGTCACCCGGATGAAGGGGACAGAACGTCCGCACAGTTCGGAAATGTGCGGCCTCTACACCCCCGGTCTTTATGGGTGCAGTGGGTGCGGAACCCCTTCGTTCGACGCACAGACCAAGTTTGAAAGCGGTACCGGCTGGCCCAGCTTTACCGTGCCGGTGGAGGACAATGTCGTCGCCTATCACGCCGATCACAGCCACGGCATGGTCCGCATCGAGGTGACCTGCAACGTGTGCGACGCGCATCTGGGCCATGTCTTTCCCGACGGTCCCGCGCCAACCGGCCTGCGCTATTGCATCAATGCGCTTAGCCTCGAAAAATTGGACCTGGAAAAGCAGGGTGATTGACGCGGACCACGCTTTGCGCCCCGCTGCATTTCGCAACTTGCCATCGCAATTTTATGCGGAGATTCCGCTGTCGCCAGTGGCCGCGCCTGCATGGGTGTGGCGCAATACCCGGCTGATGGCGCAATGGGGTTTGGACCCGGCGGCGTGGAGCGGTGACGACGCGCTGGCGATGTTGGCGGGCAATGCCTTGCCGGACAATAGCCCTGCTATCGCCACCGCCTATGCCGGGCATCAGTACGCCAATTGGGTGCCGTTGCTTGGTGACGGGCGGGCGCTGTTGCTCGGCGATATTGCGGACGGAAATGGCACACTCCATGAAGTACAGCTGAAAGGGTCCGGCCCTACGCCCTTTTCGCGCATGGGCGATGGCCGGGCTACGCTGCCCGCGATGCTGCGCGAAGTGTTGGTTAGCGAGGCGATGGCGGGGCTGGGCATTCCCACCACCCGCTCCTTGGCGGTAGTGGGCACGGGCGAAAAAATTATCCGCGAAAGGTTTGAAGATGGCGCGGTTTTGACCCGACTGGCGCGCAGCCATATCCGGGTGGGCAGTTTCCAGTTCGCCGCCAGTCAGGACAGCGAAAATGCGCAGCTAGTCCGCGCATTGGCGGATCATGCGATTGCGCGCCTGTACCCTGCGCTGACCGAAACCCCTGATCCCTATGGCGATTTTTTGGACACGGTGGTGCTTGACCAAGCCGAATTGATCGCCCGCTGGATGCTGATCGGATTTGTCCACGGCGTGATGAATAGCGACAATATGACCATTTCCGGTGAGACCATCGACTACGGCCCCTGCGCCTTTCTCGACAGTTTCATTCCCGGCAAGAGTTTCAGCTCGATTGATCGGGGCGGGCGCTATGCCTGGAGCAACCAGCCGACGATTGGGCTGTGGAACCTGACCCGACTGGCGGAGTCGCTGTTGCCCTTATTGGGTAGTGACGAGACATCGCAGATCGAAAGGGCGAAACGGGCGCTTGACAGGTTTGTGCCGACGTTCGAAGACGCTTTTGCAGCCGGACTGCACGCGAAACTGGGACTTGTGGACGGTCCGCAGACAGCAGAATTTGTTCAAAAGACACTGGCGATGATGGCCAGCGAACGACTCGACTTCACCCTGTTTTTCCGCCGGTTGACACAGGTTGCGGGTGGTCAGGACGCAGTTGCCCTGCTCTCTTTGTCACCGCAATCGGATGTTTTGAAGCAATGGTTGTCCGATTGGCGCAACTTGGCCGCGATTAGTCAAGAATCACTGGCCGCGATGCGCGCCGCCAATCCCGTCATTATCGCTCGCAACCATCAGGTTGAAAAGGCCCTGCAAGCGGCCAATACCGGCGACTTGGCTCCCTTCGAGCGGTTGGTAAAGGCACTGGCCGATCCCTTTACTGACCGAGCCGATATTGCTGATCTGGAAGTGCCGCCAGAGCCGCAGGAGGAAGTCACACAGACGTTTTGCGGGACGTGAGCTGACCCTCAAATATCGTCTGCGCTTTTCATTTCCTCGACATCGATCTCTCCGGTCATCGAGGCCACGGTCACAGCAACCGCCGCATCGCCGGTTACATTGGTTGTTGTGCGCATCATGTCCATGATCCGGTCAACACCGGCAACAAAGGCAATGGTTTCCAGCGGCACCCCGACGCTGCCAAACACCAGCGCCATCATGATCAGGCCCGCACCGGGTATGCCCGCGGCACCGATCGCACCCAAGGTCGCGGTGACCGATATCATGATATAGTCGGCCAGCCCCAATTCGACATTGAAAAGCTGTGCCCCGAACAAGGTCGCCAGCCCCAGATACATCGCCGTCCCGTTCATGTTGATCGTTGCGCCAAGCGAGATGACAAAGCTTGAGACGCTTTTGGACACACCCAAGTTTCGCTGAGCGCAGCGCAGGGTAACAGGCAGGGTGGCATTGGAGGATGCGGTCGAATAGCTGACCGCCATCGCATCGATCATCCCGCGGAAAAAATCGCCCACTGGCAGCTTGGCCAGAAATTTGATCATCGCCGAATACATCACGAAAATGATCAGCAGACAGCCCAGATAGTTGAGCGCCACCAACTTCGCCAGCGCCTGAAGCGCATCAATACCCAATGTTCCGGAAACCCAGGCCATCAGGGCAAACACCCCGAAAGGGGTCAGCTCCATGACGATCATCGTCACCTTTTGCATGATGATCGAGCCGGAATCAAATATCTTGGCGACCGGTTCCCCGTCTTCCTTGGCCATCAAGATGCCGATGCCAATTAGCATCGCGAAAACGATCAGCGGCAGAACTTGGACATCGGCCATCACCTGTACCGGGCTTTCGGGAACCAGCGACAAAATCATGTCGGTCCAGCTGGTTTCCTTTGCTTCTGGCGGTGTTCCCATCTGCACGCGGCTGGTATCCACGCCGAGACCGGGGGTTACGAATGTGCCCAATGCCAGTCCCAACCAGACAGCAATCTGGCCAGTGACGACAAACAATAGCATAGCCCGGCCGCCGACCCGGCCCAATTTGCGCAAATCACCAATCGCGGCGACGCCGGAAACCAGCGAGAAAAATATTAGCGGGACGACCAGCATCTTGACCGCCCGGATAAAGAAATCGCCAATCCATTTGATGTTTTGCGCTTCCGGTCCCCAAGCGAAACCCACGGCAATGCCCAGTATAAGCGCGGCGACCACCCGCTGCCAAAGCGGAATTCGGAACCAGAATGCCAGCAACACGGGTCTCCTAAAAAATCGGTCGAACCGACACTACATTGTCAGGCTGATCATTGCACATGTCACAACCCCTACTCCGATGGTCACCGGAATGCCGGCCTTAAAAAAGTCGGTAAACCGGTATTGCCCGGCGGCATAGACCAAAGTGTTGGTTTGGTACCCAATCGGGGTCGCAAAGCTGGCCGATGCGGCGAACATAACCGCGATCACCAGCGGTCGGGGGTCAATACCAAGTTGCGTCGCGAGCGATATCACCAACGGAGTCACCAGCACCGCGACCGCGTTGTTGGTAATGATCTCGGTCAGCAAAACTGCCATTACATAGACCGCCACCAGCAGTATCCACGTCGGTGCCTCGGTCACCATAGGTTTCATCCATTCGACCACCAGTTCAACGCTGCCCGCCTGCTCCAAAGCTGTGCCGACCGCCAGCATTGCAAAAATCAGCACCAGAACATTGCCGTCAATCGCACTCCACGCTTCCTCCGCATCGATGCAGCGAGCGATCAAAATGCCGCCAACAGCCAGGATGGCCGCCACCTCAATGCTGAGCACGTTAAAGGCCGAGAGCAAGACCACCGCGACCAGTGCGCCAATGGCAATGGTCGCCCGGTCACGGCGAAACGCCTGAACCTTGGTTTGCGCCACCCCAACCAGATTCGGATTCTCATACATCCGCCGAATATCGTCCACCGAACCCGTTACCAGCAGCCGGTCAGCGGCATGGATTTTGGCATTGCCCAGATCGGAACGTGGTAAAGCGCGGTAGCGGCTGAGTCCCAACAACCGGACATTGAGCATTTGTAAGAATGGAATATCCTGCAGCCGGTTGCCGATGGCGGGATGCTGCGGCGCGACCATCGCCTCCACGACCAGCTCGCCCATTGCCCCCGCATCACCCTTACGCACGATACCGACCTTGAAATCATTGTCTTGGCGGATCGACATCAGTTCTGCATGGTCCATCCGGGCCACGATCTGATCATCCATGTGCAGCACCACGTCATTCAAATTGTGCCGGATGAAGGTGTTGGCGCGTTTGATGGCAGTGATTTGGATGCTGGGCCGCTTGGCGATGGTCAGCGTTCCCAAAGCCTTGCCGCGCGCCGAAGATCGCGAACGTACAACCAACTCGGTAAGGAAGCGCGACTCTTCGTCACTGCTTGCCGCCAGACCACCGGGATTATCCTTGGGCAAAAGAAACTGGCTGAAAAGCGCCATCATCACCATCCCAGCAATCCCGGCGGCGATACCATAAGGGGTGATTTCAAAAATCCCGAATCGCTCCATCCCCGCCCCCTGCGCCACGCCATCCACGAGCAGGTTGGTCGAGGTACCGATGAGGGTGGTGGTGCCGCCCAAGATGGTCACAAAGCTGAGCGGAATCAGCAGCTTTTTTGGCGAGTAGCCGGTTGCCTTTGCCAGACGCATGATGATGGGAATCATCACCACCACGACGGGAGTGTTGTTCATAAAAGCGCTGGCGAAATAGACCCCGACAAACATTTCGGCGACCGCCAGCCGGGGGCGTTTTTTGGCGCGCAGGATGATGAAACTGGCCACCGCATCCAGAGTGCCCGTCCGCAGCAATGCCCCGGAAAGAATGAACATCGCGGCAATGGTGA
>JBGSLY010000073.1:0-2253 GCA_041740435.1 Parasphingorhabdus sp. | reverse complement strand
GCTGGCTATTTTGCTGATGCGGCGGACGATTCCCTGTCCGGGAGAGAAATAGGCTGAAACGAGGTCGAGCCTATTCGCATTTTCGAGGTCCTTCTTGACCGAAAGAAACCACCGGCTGAAACGGGTGCCGGGACCGCCGATTAACCAGCGAAAGTGACCCGACCCTAAATTCCATCGCCGGACCTGTTTGAGCAAGACCCGTAAATTCCGGTTGTCCCGATGCGTCCAACGAGAGAGCAGGTGGTAATATTCGGCCAGTCGCAGGACTTCCGGCCCTTGCAGCAGCAAGCCGATGTCGGCCCAATTGTCCTCTTCTCGAAGGGCAAAATACTGGTCTGCGATATTGAAGCCGCCGATCAGGGCTTTGCAATCGTCGGCGATGACCATTTTTTGATGATTGCGCACCAAATATGTCGCTGACCATTTCGGACTGAAAACCGCAAAGCGCCCCCCGGCATCTTGCATCGGCTGAAAGAAGCTGAGTTCAGCTCCGTTAGAACCAAAGCTGTCAACTATGAGCTCAACCGAAACGCCCCGAGCCAGTGCCGCCAAAAGACGGTCCATGACCATTGTTCCGGCCTCATCACTTTCGAACATATAGAAAAAAATTTTGAGCGAGCTCTCCGCTTCATCCAAGATATCGAACAAAGCCTTCAAACGCATCCCAGGAGCGTGGATCAGGTTCAGGCTGTTGCCATCGATGATTATTGGTGTTGGCAGGTCGGTCTGGGCAATTGTCATCCTCCATTAGATAGGCGCTTACCGCCAAATTGCAAAATATGCTTCTGGTCATCTTAGCGGCGCGTGCCGGAATCGTTGACAGGAGCCGCGATGCCGATTAAGGGGCGCAGTCTTGCCGAGGATGTTCCGGCTTAAATCATTTCAGGAGTAGCTTGATGGCCCGCGTTACAGTGGAAGATTGCGTTGACAAGGTTACCAATCGGTTTGATCTGGTGCTGCTCGCGGCGCAGCGTGCGCGGGAAATTTCCGGCGGTGCCGAACTGACCGTTGATCGGGATCGCGATAAAAATCCGGTGGTTGCCTTGCGCGAAATCGCCGAAGAAACCGTCAAGCCAG
Source organism: Parasphingorhabdus sp. (assembly GCA_041740435.1). Classification (GTDB taxonomy): domain Bacteria; phylum Pseudomonadota; class Alphaproteobacteria; order Sphingomonadales; family Sphingomonadaceae; genus Parasphingorhabdus. Next base: position 1,176 of record JBGSLY010000073.1, on the reverse strand, counting down.
TTGAGCTAAATGAGGCGTTGGTCCAGTCGCTGCAAAAGATCATCGTTGATGATGAGGAAGCGCCGGACGAAATCGGCTCACTCAGCCAGTCGGCCGAGGCGCTTCGCCTCACCGCATCGACCCCGCCGCGCAGTGCCGGCGTTGGTCCGGAAGTCCGTCGGCGTTAATCTACTCGGCGGATCGGGTTAATCAACCGGACGATTCCACTGGCAATGAACGGGTCAAGGATCTTGTCGATTCGCCATGCCCGTTGGCTATTTATCGCCAGATTGAAGATCGAATTGGCGATGACATCGGCAATCTGAACTCCGCTTGATCGGTGGCTGTCCTCCAGTCGCGCTTGACCCCATCCGCCAAGGGCGGCAGCGACATCATTGCGTACTCGGGTCAGAATTTTTGGATCATATCGACCGTCATCGATAACGACTTCCACGCACCCGCCAGTTTCAGGCAGAACGTAGCCGATGACTGCGTCGAGCAAATGGCTATAGGCTCGAAGATCCTCGCCTTCACCCTCATTGTCTGCGCCAGTGCGTTCTGCGCGATAGACGATACCAACCGAAGCACGGCCGCCATAGCGTTCGAATAATTCGAAAAAAAGCGCTCGCTCGACCAAATCTATCCGGCTACCTTTTAGCTCACCGCGCAAGCCGGTCACCGTTTTGAACCGCCGCAACAAAGCGTCAGCAGCGGATGCATCGATTTGCACCGCCGCCAACGTCATAGCACCGGCGGAAATACCGCCGCTTTCGTCGCAGAAAATCGTCACGGCGAAATACTGCCGTGTATCGTCAAGCGCCTTGTGGTTTGGGATCGCTGAACGGTCCCTTGCGCTTGCGGCCCGATTTGGGAATCGCCGTTCCAACAACCGGGACGGTCGAAGGCCTTACTACTCCGCCATCGGGACGCTCAAACTTTCCGGTTTCTACAAGCTGGTTGATCTCGTCACCGGATAAAGTTTCGTATTCCAAAAGTGCGTTGGCGAGCAGGTGCAATTCATCTTCATGCTCGGTCAGCAGATATTTCGCCCGGTCATAACCTGCATCAACAATCTGTCTGATCTCTGAGTCGATCAGCTTTGCGGTTTCGTCGGACATATGCACCCGCTGCGACTGGGAATAGCCAAGGAAGGTCTCGCCCTGTGGCTCTTCATATTGCAACGGGCCCATTTTTTCG
>JBGSLY010000072.1:0-2164 GCA_041740435.1 Parasphingorhabdus sp. | reverse complement strand
ACATAGGTGATGATGAAATCCTGCTTGTCGGTGGTCAGTTCCGCGACCGCCGAAATCACCCGGAAATCGGCATAGCCCTCGGTCAGGTAAAACTGGCGCAGATTTTGATGGTCAAACGCCAAGCGGTCTGGGTCATAGGTGTCGGACGAGGAGAAAAAGCGGGTAATACGCGACTGCTTGGTCACCATCTCGCCGCGCAATTTGCCATCGGAAAACACGTCATTGCCGATGATACTGATCTGGCGAACCTTGGACTTGGGACCTTCGTTAATTTCGAACACGATATCAACTCGGTTTTGGTCGAGTTGGACCATTTTCGGCTCGACCGTGGCGGCAAACCGGCCTTTGCGCTTATAAAGTTCGATAATGCGGGCAACATCGGCGCGCACCTTAGAGCGGGTAAAAATCTGGCGCGGGGCCAGCTTGATCTCGGGAAGAATCTTGTCTTCCTTGATCCGCTTTGCACCTTCCAAAAGAATGCGGTTGATGACCGGGTTTTCGACCACTTCGATGACGACAACGCCGCGATCATTGCGGACGCTGACATCCTTGAACAATTCAGTTTCGAACAGGTCCTTCAGCGCCTGGTCGCCCGCTTGCTGGGTATAGGTCTGGCCAACCCGCAATTGCATATAGGACCGCACGGTATCGGCCTCCAGCCGCTGCGTGCCGGTGATGGTGATCGAGCGGATGACGTCGCTGGCAGGAGCGGCTTCAACAGGGACTGGCGCGGCTTCCTGCGCCATGGCCGCTATGGGTATGCCTGACAATACGGTGCCGCACAGCAAAAGCGGGAGCAGGCCGTTGGTTTTATTTGCCGCCATAATCGTTTTATACCCTAATCCCAAACCCAGTGGACCATCCGAAAGGGCACATGCCCTCCAGACGTAAATCGCATTCCCCCTGCCCTATGACGTCGCCGCAATCAACCCGAGATGCTTCGGAATAGCCCGAAAGACGACAAATCATTGAAGGTCACCATCAGCATGAACGCAACAACCAAGGCAAAGCCCGATCGGAACGCCCATTCCTGTACCATCGGGCTGGCCGGTTTGCGCCGCACCGCTTCGATTGCATAAAACAATAGATGACCTCCATCGAGCATCGGGATTGGCAGCAGGTTGATGAACCCCAAGTTAATTGAGATAAGGGCAACGAAAAAGATAAAGGCGTTCAAGCCCATCGCAAACTGCTCACCCGAAATCTGCGCAATCTTGAGCGGGCCGCCCAAGTCCTTCACCGAACGCCGTCCGCTGAGCACCTGACCCATGGTGGTGGTGATCATATCGACGATGTCGACCGTCTGCTGCACCGCAACCCGCGGCGCGGCAAAAAGCGACACTTCCCGGATTTCGATTTTGCCGGGCACTACCCCCAATTGGCCATAGCGATATTCATTGCCGAACCGGTCTTTTTCAATGCGCGCGCCGACCGTTCCGGAAATGGCCATTTCCTCGCCATCGCGCACCACGGTCATCGACACCGGTTCATCGGCGCGGATAGAAATCTCCCGCGCCAGATCACCAAAGCGGTCAACTGGTTCTCCATTCAGTTCGGCGATCCGGTCTCCTGCCTTCAACCCCATGGCCTCGGCGGCGGATTTTTCCATCACCTGCCCCACCACCGGCGGCGTCACACTTTCCCCGTAAGCCATTGCGAAACCGCCGAGAATCAGCATCGCAAACAGGAAATTAATCGCTGGCCCGGCAAAAACAATCGCCGCGCGCTTCCAGAGCGGTTTGGATTGAAACGTCACATTGCGTTCTTCCAGCGGCAGCTTGAGCCATTCCTCGCTCGGCGTACTTGCGGGATCCATATCGCCAGCAAACTGGACATAACCACCCAAGGGCAAGATACTGAGTTTCCAGCGGGTGCCGCGCTTGTCGGTCCAGCCGGCGATTTCCCGGCCAAAGCCAATGGAAAAGCTGTCCGCTTTTACCCCGCACCAGCGAGCGACCCAATAATGGCCCATTTCATGGACAAAGACCAACGCGCCGATCACGATCAGAAAGGCGAATAGGGTCATCAGAAATCCCGGATTTTCCGTCAAGCTGCCTGCTCTCCTACCAATTGCAACGCCCGGTGACGGGCTTCCTTGTCCACGGCAAAAATATCGTCCAAATGCTGCGGCTGCGGCGGGCTATAGACGTCGAGCACGCGCGAC
>JBGSLY010000071.1:0-12137 GCA_041740435.1 Parasphingorhabdus sp. | reverse complement strand
CCCGAACAACAAGGCATTAGACTTTGTATCCGCCAGATCATTGATGGCGACCAGTTCCAGATCATGATCGCTGCGCTCCAAAATCGCGCGCGCTACCAGACGGCCAATCCGGCCAAAACCATTTATCGCAACTTTAACAGCCATTTGCTCAATCTCCCTAAGTCGAATTCTAACTTTGCAATGCGCGGGCAACGTCCGCTGAAATTTGTTCCGCCGTCAGGCCGAAATGCGCATAGAGGTCGTCGGCGGGAGCAGAAGCCCCGAAACTGTGGATGCCAAAGCGCAAACCGTCGCTTCCGGTGTAGCGTTCCCAACCAAAAGTGGTACCCGCTTCTATCGAAACCTTAAGAACGTCCAGTCCGCCGAGCACCGCCATGCGGTATTCCTTGTCCTGCCGATCAAACAATTGGGTGCAAGGCATAGAAACCACATCGGCTGAAATTCCCTGTTTCGCAAGGATATCCGCCGTTTCCAAAGCGATTGCCACTTCCGATCCCGTGGCAATCAGCACAGCCCGACGCGGTCCATCAGCAGCCTTCAAGACGTAGCCGCCCTTGGCGCAATGATTTTCCGCGGCACTATCACGGACCGCAGGCAGGTTTTGACGCGACAGGGCAAGCAGCGAGGGGCCGGTGGCATTCTTCACCGCAAGTGCCCAACATTCCGCCGTCTCCAAAGCATCAGCGGGGCGGAACACTAGCAAATTCGGCATAGCGCGAAGACTTTGCAGATGCTCGATCGGTTGATGCGTTGGTCCGTCTTCGCCAAGGCCGATGCTATCATGGGTCATCACATAAATGACCCGGGCATGCTGGATCGCCGACAGGCGGATTGCGGCGCGGCAATAATCGGCGAACACCAGAAACGTGCCGCCATAGGGAATGATGCCGCCATGCAGTGCCATGCCATTCATCGCCGCCGCCATGCCGAATTCGCGAATGCCGTAATAGACATAGCGTCCGGAGTAATCCGTTGCGGAATAAGGCAATGTCGAAGAGGTTTGGGTGTTGTTGGAGCCGGTCAAATCCGCGCTGCCGCCGATCATTTCGGGCAAAAGCGCCGTTAATTCCTCCAGCGCCATTTCCGAAGATTTGCGGGTTGCGACCTTGGGTTTTTCCGCCGCAAGCTTTTCGCAATAGGCCTCGAATGCCGAGACTTCTGGCAATTCGCCGCCCATCCGGCGCAAAAATTCCGCTTTTTCCGAATGCTCGGCCAAGCGTGACGACCATGCCTGATGCTCGCCCGCGCCTTTTGCGCCAATCTGACGCCATGCTGTCATGACGTCATCGGGAATTTCAAACGCTGGACTGTCCCAACCCAGCATCTCACGCGCCGCCGCAACTTCCGCTGCGCCTAGTGGAGAGCCGTGGGTTGCCGATGTCCCTTGCTTGTTCGGCGCACCAAAGCCGATTATGGTTTTGCAGGCGATTAGCGAAGGACGCGGATCAACGGCGGCTTCGGCCAGCGCGCGCGCAATATCATCAAAATCATGGCCGTCGCAGGCCGTCACGTGCCAACCGCTGGCCGAATATCGTGCGGGAATGTCTTCGCTGGTAGAAAGCGAAGCTGCTCCATCGATGGTGATAGCGTTGTCATCCCAGAGGACGTTAAGCCGCCCCAGACCCAAATGCCCGGCAAGGCCAACGGCTTCGTGATTAATCCCCTCCATTAGGCAACCGTCACCGGCAATAACCCAGGTACGGTGATTGACCAGATCATCGCCAAACACAGCGTTCAAATGCCGCTCCGCCATCGCCATGCCAACGGCGGTTGCAAACCCCTGCCCAAGCGGCCCGGTCGTGGTTTCGACACCGTCCAGCATGAAATTTTCGGGATGGCCAGCGCATGGGCTGCTCAACTGGCGGAAATTGCGGATATCATCTATCGTCGGCCGGGCATATCCCGTCAAATGCAGCAGTGCATAAATGAGCATCGATCCATGCCCTGCCGAGAGAACAAACCGATCGCGATCCGCCCAATCGGGCGCGGCAGCATCAAATTTCAGGAAATCGCGGAACAAAACCGTGGCTACATCGGCCATTCCCATCGGCATTCCGGGGTGTCCGCTATTGGCCGCCTGAACCGCGTCCATGGAAAGAGCACGAATTGCATTGGCCATTTTCTGCTGATTGACGGACATAGCTGCGTCTTTTCCCTGATCTGTGCCGGAACGCGCATCTGGGCGGAAACCCCGAGTCGCCGTTTCGGCCCTCCCTTTGGTCAGCATTGCGGCCATCGTCAAGGGAAGGAAAGGTAAACAGCGCCATAACATAGTTTACCAACTGCGCTATGGTTGGTATCGGTCGCCCAGCAGAAATAAGCGGGGTGCAACGCAATGGAAAATGAGCGCTTGATCCTGGCCGTGGGCCGGATCGAAAACGCGCTGACCAAGATTGAAACACAATGGTCAACGCAGCAAACGTCTGAAACATCGGAGCAGCAAGACTCTTATGTTAAAGAGTTAGAAAATCGTCATAACGAATTGAAAAAAGAACTTACTTTGGCAATTGAAACCATTGATGAACTGATTGCGGTTCGGGAGAATGGGCATGGGTGAAGTCAAATTGCAGATTGCCGACCGCGCCTTTTCCGTTTCCTGCGCCGACGGCGAGGAAGACCAGTTGCTGTCTCTGGCAAAAATGGTCGATGAAAAAGCGCGGGCCGCGGGCAACACCGCCAGCCTGACCGAAAGCCGAATGTTGCTTTTTGCATCGCTCTTGCTCGCAGACGAATTGGCGGAGGTTCGGGCTCTTTTAAAACCGGACGGCACCCCGATTGAACCGTCACTTTCAGACGAGAATGTTACCAAGGCGTTGGAAAAACTGGCCGACCGGATTGAAAGTTTCGCGAATAAGGTTGTGCAGGGCGGGACCAACGCCTAAATTGAAGTCGACGGGTACTGCACTGCACGAGCTTTTGCGAACATCCCTGAGGCGATAATTCATCCTAGGGAGCTGTCCCTGCCCGGATCACGTTGGCAACAATGGGGTCCGATGCACATGGCCCCCACCTGACGTTCTGGCGTCAGAGGATTTTCCGGCAAACGACATACGCGGTCCCGTCACTCTATCGCGCACTTGGTGCAAACGCGAAAGCCGTATCTTGCCAAACGACCCGCAAAATAAAGCGACGCTTCGTAAAGAGTTACGCTCCACTCGTAGAAAATTTGTGCAAGCTATTGCACTATCTGAATTAAACCTTGTGTTTCGGGTTCCAGCTGGGCCTTTGCGTCTGCTATTTACCGATACCCGGAATATCGCCATCTACAGCTCTGTCGGCGATGAAGCACCCACCCATCATCTGATCCAATTTCTGCTCGACGCAGGAAAGACCGTTGCCTTGCCGCGCATTGAACCGGATGGAACGATGGAATTTTATGGGATCTCCAATACCTCCAATCTGCATTCAGGGTTTCGCGGCATTCCCGAGCCCGGGGCCGAAGCGCAGCAGGTTGCGCCCGATGTCGTCATCGCGCCGTTACTGGGCTTTGATGCTAGGTTACAGCGGCTGGGTCAGGGTGGAGGATATTATGATCGGGCCTTTGTCCGCTATCCAGAAGCGACACGTATTGGACTAGCATGGTCGATACAGCAGATTGAACAGGTGCCAATTGAACCCCATGATATCCCGCTCCATATGGTGGTGACCGAAAAAGCCATCTTCACAAGGGAGCACCCCTCGCCATGAAACCGACTTTGCGCAAACCGCTAGGCATATTGGCCATTTTAATATTTGTGGTGGCATGGTGCGTTGGATCGGTAACGCTGTTTGCGCAGCTGACCGGCTGGTCGAACTTGGCGCTGCTACCGCTCTACATCATCGCTGGGGTCGCATGGATTGCCCCGTTGAAACCGGTTCTTCGGTGGATGGAACTGGGGAAATGGCGCGAGTGACGGGGCTCGAACCCGCGACCTCCGGCGTGACAGGCCGGCGCTCTAACCAACTGAGCTACACCCGCGTATAAGGTGAGCCGCGCACCTAATTGGGTGATGCCATGCTGTCAACAACCGACTTGGCGTAAAATGCGATTTTCCATCGGAATCGATTGCATCCGGACATTCCGGACCCACTGTGCGGCGGCAATCAAAACATACCCAATACGACTGCCAAAAACATAGATTTACAAAGTTTTGCACAATTTACAATTGAGCGAGGTTAACTTTCGCTCGCTGCCCGAAGTGCAAAACTCCCAATATTCTGCGGTGTTTTGACATCGATCATGGTTAATTTGCCTCAGGATTCGCGCCTCCGTGCCCTCCTCCTCTTTACCAAATATTCTCCATTTTCTGCGATTTCGGCGACACCAAAAAGTCAGGAAATTCCCATGTTGCCTTCTTCGTATCGCCGATTGCGTTCCGTATCGGCCCTCCCTTTTCTTCTCGCAGCCGGTTTTGCAGCCACGGCGCCCGCCCATGCGGCCGGCACTTTGGCAGGCACCCTGATCGATAACGTGGCGCAGGCAAGTTATGACGGTCCCGACGGACCAGTAACCATTGATTCCAACATCGTATCGTTCAAGGTCGACGAATTGCTCGATGTTGCGGTCATATCGCGCGATCCGGGCGATGTAGTGACCAATCCCGGCGCGACTGCACAGCTTTTGACTTACCGGGTTACCAACAACGGCAATGGCACAGAAGCCTTTAAGCTAATCGCCAACCCAACCTTGGGCAACGACCAATTTGATCCGGAACTCGAACAGATCATCCTCGATACCAACAATAACGGGGTTTATGATCCCGGGGTCGATACATTGTATACGCCGGGAAGCAATGATCCGCTGCTCGCCCCCGATGAAGGGGTTACGGTATTTATCCTCTCTACCATTCCGGTCAGCGCAAGCGACACCGACAAGGGTCGGGTTGCCCTGCGCGCAACCGCCGTCACCGGTAGCGGCGATCCGGGCAGAGTTTTTGCAGGACAAGGCGATGGCGGAGGCGATGCCATTGTCGGCACGACCCGCGCAACCCAATCTGCTTTAGGAACCTTCGTCATCCAGGCCGCATCGGTCAGTCTGGTCAAGAGCGCCACGATCCTTGATCCATTTGGCGGCAGCGAGGCTGTGCCTGGGGCGACGATCACCTATCAACTGGTCGCATCCGTCATCGGCAATGGCAGCATCGCCAACCTGCGCATCGACGACACGATCCCGGCGAACACCAGCTATGTTGCACAAAGCACTACGCTTGATGGCAATCCGCTGACTGACACCGCTGATAGCGACGCTGGAAGCTTCAGTGGAACTGCCATTTCGGTCGCTTTGGGGACCGTAACCGGCCCCGCCACCCCGACCGTCACCTTCAAAGTCATCATCAACTAGGAACATAGATCATGAAGTCCCTTTTTGCCTGTATCGCCTTGTTGCTGCCGCAAGCCGTTTTGGCCGCGCAGCCGATAGAACTCAGCAGCCAAGTGTTCGTCGAGCGCAAGGTAGCCAAACCCGACGGCAAAATCGCCGTTATCCTGGAAGCGCCGAAAACCGTCGTCCCGGGGGATGATCTGGTGTTCGTGCTCAAATATCGCAATGTCGGCAGCGCGCCTGCCAATGACATTTCGGTGACCAATCCCATGCCAAAGGCCGTTATTTTCAACGGCACCGCAGACGGATCGGAAATGGTCAGCGTGGACGGAGGCCGCAATTGGGGGGCGTTATCCACCCTGAAGCTGCCGATGAAAAACGGGCAATATCGTCCCGCGGAAGTGGCAGACGTGACCCACGTCAAATGGAAATTAAATCAATCTCTTTCAGTAGGTTCTGAAGGAAATCTGATTTTTCGTGGAAAAGTAAGATAACCACAGCCGGACCGTTTGCCCCGGCAGTTTTGGCATTCGAATTAGTAAGGACCAGGAGACCAGTTATGACCAGTAAACTGAAACTGCTCGTTACCAGCGCATTGTCCACAGTCGCGTTGCTGGGTGTAAACCCCGCATTTGCCGCTGATCTGGGCACTGACGCGGGTACCGATATCGACAATACCGTCACCGTCAATTTTAATGTCGGTGGCACAGCACAGACCGCAGAAACCGGAAGCGACAGCTTCAAGGTCGACCGCAAGGTCAACCTGTTGGTGTCGGAAACCGGCAATGGTAATACCGTAGTCGCACCCGACGCGTCGCAGCAAGCGGTAAGCTTCACCGTCCGCAACCTGACCAACGATACGCTGGATTTCTTGCTGTCGGTGGAACAGCCGACCAGCGATGATTTCAACGTGGAGCCTACCCCGGCGGTCAAATATTATCTAGATGACGGCGACGGTGTATTCGATGCCGGTGACACGCTCATCACCTATATCGACAACCTGGCCGAGGATGCATCGGTTGTGATCCATGTCGTTGCCGATATCCCGAATGGTTTGGTAACGGGCGATTTGGCCGAACTCATTCTGTCTGCGCAGGCCGCAGACAAGGGTGCCGGCGCCGGGACTGGGGTGCAGGGTTCCGCCCTGACCGACGATTCGGGTGATGTTGATGACAAAACCGAAGTGCAAAACGTGTTTGCTGATGGCGATGGCGATGGCGCAGAAGGCGATAATGATGGCAGCCACAGCGCGCTCGACACCTATGAAGTCGCGGCGGCCGACATTTCGGCCTTCAAGACCAGCACGGTCATCAGCGACCCGGTCAGCGGCACGACCAACCCGAAGGCCATTCCAGGCGCAGTTGTCGAATATTGCATCTCGGTCAACAACGCGGCGGGTTCGGCAACGGCCACTAATGTCGCGCTTTCGGATATCCTGCCATCGACGGTGACGTTCGTTGCGGGTTCGATCCGGGTCGACGGTACGGTAACATCACCGGGAACCAGTCAGACCTGCTCGGGCGGCACCGCAAAGACCGACACAGTGGGTGACGACGAAGGCGAACTCGACGGCTCCACCGTCAAAGCGACCTTGGCCGACATACTGGAAAATACAGGCAGCGCACTCATCTTCCGCGTTACCGTCAATTAAGAAGTGAGGAAAATGGCGGTGACACCATATGCCCGGTGTCGCCGCCATCCTTTTAAAAAACTTATGCGGTTGCGTTTACCATCTTTTCGGCCCGCCTGTTTGGCCTTGGCACTTGCTGCCCTAATGTCGCCAGCGGTCGTCACCGCTGCCGCAGCGCCGACATTTGCCGAAAATCAGCCACATGACGCGCCGCTGATCAGTAATACCGCAACCGCCGAATGGGATATCGGTAGCACGCGGGTGCGCAAGCCGTCGAATACTGTGGACATTCAGGTCCAAATTCCGACCGTCCCGCCGATCATTACCACCTATCATTTCGATGATCCGCCGGGTGCAGAGCAATTCCCAATTCCTTCGACCCAATGCCGGGGCAGCAACGGAACTGTGCCTGTGGAACTGCACGGCCTGTTCGCCGGGACTCCCACCAGTCCGGCTTCGGTAACCCCGACCGACAAAATCCGTGCCGGAGAGCCATTGATCGTCGCGATTGATGCCGCAAGCCGCAACCGGAATCCTGCATTGGCCGAGAGTTTCGATATCGTCCTGACCACGCCCAGCGGCGACCGGGAACAGATTTCGGTGACGGAAACCGGCCCAAATACCGGCCGCTTTGTCGGCATGATCAACACCGCCGCCTCGCCCCCTGCCCCAGTGAAAGGCGATTGCATATTGACGGTCCGCAAGGGCGACCGGCTGATGATCGCGATTGGCGGCACCGATGGCACACCTTTGGGACAGGTCGAACTGGAAATTCTGGTTGATCCCTTCGGCATCACCTTTGATAGCGGCGATGGCAAGCCGGTATCGGGTTCGCGCGTTACCTTGATCGACCTTTCAACCGGGCAACCGGCCGAAGTGTTTGGTGACGATGCAGTATCCGCCTTCCCCTCCTCGGTGATTACCGGTTCCACGGTGACCGACAGTGGCGGTAACCGGTATGAATTTGAAGAAGGCTTCTATCGCTTTCCTTTCGCTCGGCCAGGCCGATATGTGCTGCGTGTTGAACCACCCGCGCCCTATAGCTTCCCGTCGAAGGCAACACCCGACCAATTGGCAGTCTTTCGCCGTCCAGATGGACCGCCTTTTACTATCGCCGAAGGTTCCTATGGCGGCGTGATTGTCCTCGACGATCCGGCGCCAGTGCGGATCGACGTGCCGCTGGATCGTCCGGGTGCTGCGCTTATTGTGCGAAAGGCGACTTCGACGGCGGTCGCAATCCCCGGCGATGTTGTGCAGTACAAGATCACCGTTCAAAACAGCGATCCTGCGCGGCGCACAGGCACCGTTACTGTGCAAGATACATTGCCGCTTGCTGCCCGGCTGCGTGTCGATACCGTCCGCTATAATGGACAAAGGATCATACCCGATGTCGACGCCGATGGTCGGACCTTCCGCCTTACTCTGCCTGCGCTTGGACCAAAGGAACAGGGACTGATAACCTATTTGGCCGAAATCCGGCCCGATGCTCAGCCCGGTGACGCGATTAACTTGGCCTCAGCGCGCGATGCTTTGGGCGCGGTCAGCGAAATTTCCGATGCCTCGATCCGGATCGAGCGCGACGGCATTTCCGAACGCTTCACCATAATCGGGCGGATTACCGATGGCGGATGCAGCGTCGATCCGCGCAAAGCCAATGGCATTGGCGGCGTGCGCGTTATGTTACAGGACGGCAGCTATACCGTTACCGACCCCGATGGCCGTTACCATTTTGAAGGCGTCCGTCCGGGCTTGCATGTGGTGCAGGTCGATCCGGCCAGCTTCCCGCTCAATTTGGAGCCGGTTGATTGCGCGAACAATACCCGGTCCGCAGGCAGCGCTATCTCGCGCTTTGTCGAAGGCCGTGGCGGCGCATTGAAGCGCGCCAATTTCCGGGCAAAAACCGGCGCGATCCGCGAAGCCTTGTCGGGACAGGCCTATAGCAAGCCCGATGTCATCACCGATCAGGAGGCGGCGGGCACATCGCGCAACTGGACCGAGGGGCAAATCCCTGGCATTGGCTGGGTCTTCCCCGATGAAGGCCACAATCCCCGGTCGCGCGCTATTCGTGTTGCAGTCAAGCATTTGCCGGACCAGCGCGTTGAACTCACCGTCAACGGCAAACCTGTTGATCCGCTCGCGTTCGATGGCGACAAGAAAAATGCGCGCGGCAATGTGGTCGTCGGACTTTGGCGGGCGGTCGAGATCAACACCGGTCGCAACCGCCTGACCGCACGGATCATCGACGCCAATGGCAAGCTGGTTGAAGAACTCAACCGTGACGTCAGTTTTGGCGGCAGCGCGCTCAACGCCAAGTTCCTCAAAGAAAAATCGCTGCTGCTAGCCGACGGGGTGTCCCGGCCCACTATCGCAGTGCGGATCACCGACCGCGACGGCATTCCCCTGCCCCACGGCGTTGTCGGTGACTTTGTCGTGCCGCAGCCCTATGCGCCAGCGATAGAGGTCGATGCGCAGCAAGCCAATCAATTGTCCGGTCTTGAACGCGGACGTCCGGTGTGGCGGGTCGATGGCGATGATGGCATCGCCTATATCGAACTGGCCCCAACCACCGCTTCGGGCTCACTCAGCATCACCTTCCCGTTCAAAGACGGCGAAGTCACCCGCGAACAGCGGATCGATACTTGGCTGGAACCCGGCAATCGCCCGTGGACCGTGGTGGGTTTTGCCGCGGGCACGATCGGCTTCAACACGCTCGACGAACATCTCGAACCGCTGGTCGCGGATGATGACAATGTGGATGTTGATGGCCGGATTGCGCTCTATGCCAAAGGCCGCGTGACCGGAAAATGGCTGATGACGCTCGCCTATGATACCGACAAGGACGAGGATGAAACCCGCTTTGCCGGAATCATCGATCCGCGCCAATACTACACCATCTTTGCCGACCGCTCAGAGCAACGCTATGACGCGGCCTCGGTCCGCCGCCTGTATTTAAAGCTGGAACGGCCACAGTTTTACGCGCTGTTCGGCGACTACCAGACAGGCATCGACGAGCCCGAACTCGCGCGGTATCAGCGCGCCTTTAACGGTGTGAAAGCTGAATATCGCGGCGACAATGTGTCGCTCAGCGCCTTTGGTGCCGACACGCCCAACCGCTTCAGGCGGGAGGAATTGCAAGGCAATGGCACCTCCGGTCCCTATCTGCTCGCCACACGCGATATTTTTGCCAATAGTGAGCGGATCACGATTGAAACCCGCGACCGTCTGCGCTCCGACCGGATTGTTGAGCGGCGCGAGCTTACCCGGCATATCGACTATGACATCGATTATCTGGCGGGCAGCATCCGCTTTCGCGAACCCATATTCAGCCGCTCCTCCGGTCTCGATCCGCAGTTTATCATCGCCGAATATGAGGTGCTGGACGTCGGACAGCGCGCACTGAACGCGGGCGGACGCGTCACTTACCAGACCAGTGATGAAAAGCTGAAAATCGGGGCCACATTTGTCCATGATGAAAGCACTGAGACAAAAACCGATATGGCCGGCATTGACGTGCGTTATCGACCAGATCTGAAAACCGAACTGCGCGCCGAACTGGCGGCCACCGACAATTCGGCCAAAAATCCAGCGGTTGGCGATGCCGGTTCTGCGACTGCTTGGCTGGTCGAGGCGGAGCATCACGGGTCGACCTTTGACGTGCTCGCCTATGTTCGGCAACAGGCGTCGGGCTATGGCGTCGGCCAATTGAACCGCGGCGAGAGCGGCACGCGCAAATTCGGTCTCGATACCCGGGTCAAAATCCGCGATGACCTCAGCCTGCAAACCACCGCCTATCAAGAGGCCTATCTTGACACCAATGCGCGTCGCCGTGCAGGCCGTGCGGAGCTCGAATATCGCACCAATGACACCGCGCTGCGGGCCGGGATCACCCATGCCAGCGACCGGCTAAACGACGGGACCACCAACCGCTCGACGCTGGTGCACCTCGGTGCGAGCCAGAAGCTATTTGATGGTAAGCTCGAACTTGATGCACAGACCGAATTTGCGCTCGGCAGTCAGGACGAAAGCATCGATTTCCCTGCCCGCCATACCGTCAGTGCGCGCTATGCCATCACCGAAAGCGTCAAGCTGATCGGTACCTATGAAATCGCCGATGGGGAGAAAATCGACGCCCGCACCGCGCGCGTTGGTGTTGATGTTGCCCCTTGGGAAGGTGGCCGGATCGTCGCTACCGCCAACCAGCAGGAGATCAGCGAATTTGGTCCACGTACCTTTGCCGCTTATGGCCTGACCCAATCGATCCCCGTTTCAAAAGAGTGGACCATTGACGTCACGCTGGACGGCAACAAAACCTTGAACGGTTTTGATAGTCGTGATGTCCTGAACCCCTCGCAGCCTGTTGCCTCAGGCGGGTTTTTGGGCAACGACGGAACACTGACCGAAGATTTCACCGCCGTGACCGCTGGAGCAACCTATCGCAACAGCGACTGGAGCTTCGTCAGCCGGGCCGAGTATCGCAAGGGCGAAATTACCGACCGCTATGGTGTGACCGCTGCATTGCTCCGGCAAATCGGCGAAGGCCGCGCGCTAGGCGCAGCGTTCAGCTATTTCCATGCCAAGGCCGACAATGGCCCTAGCACCAGCATATTCGAAGGCGAGCTCAGCTGGGCGCACCGCCCGGCCGATTCCGAATGGTCGCTGCTCAATAAACTGGAATTCCGCCGCGATTCTGTGCGCGGCGCGGTATCCGGCGCGCCAGGACCGATTGGCGGTGCGGACCTGCTGATCGACGGCGATGTGACCTCCAGCCGGGTCATCAACAGCCTGAGCATCAATTACACTCCGCTCGATCAGCGCCGCGGAGCCTTTGTCGAAAACGGCGAATACAGCTTGTTCTGGGGGTCGCGCTATGCCTTTGACCGGTTCGGCCCCGACGATGTCAAGGGGTGGAGCAATGTAATCGGCGCAGATATCAAGTTCGACCTGTCGGAAACGCTCGACGTCGGCGGACAGGCCACGGCGCGAGTCAGCGACGGCTTTGACACCATCGCCTATTCCGGCGGCCCCAGCGTCGGCATCACGCCGTTTGAAAACGCCTATATCTCGGTCGGCTACAACGTCGTCGGTTTTTACGACCGCGATTTCGAAGACAGCCGCTACACCCGCGACGGGCCGTTCATTACCTTCCGATTGAAGTTTGACCAGACCAGTTTGCAAGCGTTGGGGCTCTAGGAATTTAAGTTCCTTCTC
>JBGSLY010000070.1:0-5055 GCA_041740435.1 Parasphingorhabdus sp. | reverse complement strand
GGCTTGCTGGGCAACAAAGGCCCGATAATACGCCACTCAAACTCGCTCATGTCGTATCGGCTCATCAAAATCTCCCTTCAGGAAATCTTGAATCATAAAATAACCCCGTTGGGAATCCTGTTTATGAGTACACGGCCTAATTTCCGCTCTACAGGCAAGCCTCCAGATAGGGTTGGTCAAAGCCAAACTGGCGCGCTTTTTCTAGCGTATACGGACGCAGGCCGGAGGATACATATTCGCCGATGATTTTGCCGTCGGAGCTTTCATCAAGATATTGGAATTTGAACAGCTCCTGGGTCACGATCACGTCGCCCTCCATTCCGATCACCTCGGTAATGTTGGTGGTGCGGCGTGATCCATCGCGGAGGCGCTTGACCTGAACGATCAAGTCGACCGATTCGGCAATCTGTTTGGAAATCGCTTCTTTGGGGATTTTGATATCGCCCATCAGGATCATGTTTTCCATACGGCCCAGACATTCGCGTGGGCTATTGGCGTGGAGCGTACACATCGAACCATCGTGACCGGTGTTCATCGCGGCGAGCAGGTCAAAGCACTCCGCGCCGCGAATTTCGCCCAAGATAATCCGGTCGGGACGCATACGCAGGGCGTTTTTGACAAGGTCACCGATGGTAATCGCGCCTTGCCCTTCAAGGTTGGGCGGGCGGGTTTCCAGCGGCAACCAGTGCGGCTGTTGCAAGCGAAGTTCGGCGGCATCTTCGATGGTTAGCACGCGCTCCCCCGGATCGATCATCTTCGACAGGGCGTTGAGCATCGTGGTTTTACCCGAGCCAGTACCGCCAGAGATTACGACGTTCATCCGGCAAGCTCCGGCGATTTTGAGCGCGGTGCACATGGCTTCGGACATTGAGCCGAAGTTTTTCAGCATGTCGAGCGTGATCGGTTTTTCGGAAAATTTACGAATCGAGATCGCGGTGCCGCGGAGCGACAATGGCGGTACAATCACGTTGACGCGGCTGCCGTCCTTCAAACGGGCGTCGGCCAGCGGTGTGGTCTGGTCGACTCGGCGGCCGACCTGGTTAACGATCCGCTGCGCAATCTGGAACAGATGCTCCTCGTCACGAAACTGGATGTTGGCGAGCTGCAGTTTACCCTTGCGCTCAATGTACGTCTGCTCTGGTCCATTGACCATGATATCGGAAATTTCCGGATCGTTGAGCAATTCCTCAAGCGGACCAAAACCGAGCAGTTCGTCGACCAGCACCTTTTCCAGCGCAAATTGCTCACGCCGGTTCAGGGTCAGTTTGAGCTCGGTCAGCACTTCCATGATGATCGGGCGGAATTCCTCGGTCAGCTCTTCCTTATTGAGCGTCGCGGCGGCCTCGGGATCAACGCGTTCGAGCAGGCGCGGCAGAACCTGTTCCTTGATGCGGTGAACGGCGGCTTCAAATCCTTCGGCTTTGTCGCCATCATCGCTGACCGCATTGGCCCGGTCGGACAGGCGGGACATGGCATCGCCTTTTGGGGCGAGCAGGCCCATAGCGGCGGCTTGTTCTTCGCCGGGCAAGGGAACGGCCTCAATCGGCGGAAACTGGTCACCGCCAACGCCTTCGCCGCTCGGAATATTGCTGCTCTGAGAGGCCCCGGACATGGGTTTGGCCACGCCAAAAGTGGGTCGTCCGCCACGTACACCATTGTTTTTGCCAAATGCGCTCATTCTTTGTCCACCAGTTCTGATAGCTATGTGCCGAATTCCGTCGCTTTTGCCCGAAATTGGTTAACATTGTGGTAAATCGAAGGGCTCGATCAAAACAGGCGTTGAAACATGTCCGCAGTGCTGCGAATGAGCGCAGGGTTCTTGAGAATTGGGGCATAGCCAGATGAAAACGGGGAAAACTGGCGAAATCCGCCCCGCCTTTCCTGGCGTCAACGGAGTGGTTCTGGCGCTGATTGCCTTTGCCGGCTTTCCAATTGGCGATGCGATTGTCAAATCAGCGGCAGGGCTATGGCCGGCACCTGCCATGGCCGGACTGCGCTTTGCGATTGGTGCTATTGGCCTTGCGACCATTTTGTGGATGCGGGAGGGC
Organism: Parasphingorhabdus sp.; assembly: GCA_041740435.1. Classification (GTDB taxonomy): domain Bacteria; phylum Pseudomonadota; class Alphaproteobacteria; order Sphingomonadales; family Sphingomonadaceae; genus Parasphingorhabdus. The sequence continues at coordinate 3,007 of JBGSLY010000070.1, read as the reverse complement.
AGGGCGGGGTTCTCGGTCGGACGGCCATGGCTGCACGCGGCGCGGGGGCTGGCGCTCGCTGTCGGCACCATGACCTTTTTCAGTGCCATTTTCGTCATGCCGCTGGCGGACGCGGTGGCGATTTCGTTTGTGAATCCGATTATTACCGCCCTGTTTTCCGGCTGGTTTCTAGGCGAGAGGATGCGGCCCGCTGTGTGGGTGGCGACCCTCATCGCCTTTGCCGGAGTGTTGATTATGCTCCGGCCCAATTTTGCCAATTTCGGATGGGTCGCGGTTTTGCCGCTGATTTCAGCGGTGGCAATGTCGACAATGATCATTCTCAACCGGATGGTGTCGCAGCAGCGTTCGATCTGGGCGGCACAGTTTTATATCGCGTTCTGGGCGGCGGTATTTCTGACTATGGCATCGCTAATCGGGCATTTTTCGCTTCCGTCGATGCAGATCGAAACATGGCCCGGCTGGCCCCTGTTATGGCGCTGCATTGTCGTTGCTTGCACCGCGACGTTTTTCCACATCATTCTCTATATGGCGACCATGCGCAGCTCCGCCGCAGCTATCGCCCCCGCCGTCTATATCCAGATGCTGGTGTCCGGGGTGATCAGCGTGGTGATTTTTGACGATCCGATGGACCTATGGGCTGTTTTTGGCGCGATCCTGATCATGGCCAGCGGTCTATTGATCTGGCGCAGCAGCCGAAGCCCGCTGACTTGAGCTGCCTAAAGCCGAACCATATTCATCATCGCAGGGCGATAGCGGGGACCGCTGGTTTGCCCACGCGGGGCCGCCGCATCCAATCGGGTAAGATCATCGGGCGATAGGGTTACGTTTACCGCAGCCATGCTGTCCTCCAATGTTGCGCGGCGCTTCGACCCAGGAATAGGGACAATGTCCTCACCCTGCGCCAGCAACCAGGTGAGCGCGATTTGCGCCGGCGAACAATCGTGGCTTTTGGCAATTGCGCTGACCACCTCGACCATCGCCATGTTTTTGGAGAAATTCTCTCCTGCATAGCGCGGATCGCCGCGCCGGTAATCGTCTTCGGCTAGGTCGGACAGACTCTTGATTTGGCCGGTCAGAAACCCGCGACCGAGCGGGCTATAGGGGACAAAACCGATCCCCAGATCCTGACAGAGCGGCAGGATTTCTTCCTCGACATCCCTTTCCCATAGCGAATATTCCGATTGCAATGCCGTGATTGGATGGACCGCATGCGCGCGCTTTATCGTTGCCGCCCCCGCCTCTGACAGGCCAATATGCCTGATCTTGCCCTCTTCGATCAGCCGCGCCAATTCCCCCACGGTTTCCTCAATGGGGACTGCAGGATCGACACGGTGCTGATAATAGAGATCGATCGTCTCAATGCCGAGACGTTGCAGCGATCCTTCGCACGCACGGCGGATATTGGCTGAACTGGAATCGACCTTGATCTTGCCGGGTTCCGGGTTACGAAGGTCAAAGCCGAATTTGGTGGCGATGACCAGCCGGTCGCGGCGGCCCTTGATTGCTTGGCCCAATAGTTCCTCGTTACGAAAAGGGCCGTAAACCTCCGCGGTATCGAAAAAGGTCACGCCTAGCTCAATCGCCCGGTCGATGGTGGCCAGACACTCGGGCATATTGGCCTCACCGTACATTCCCTTGCCGATGCCTGCCATCGGCATACAGCCCAGACCCAGTGCGGAAACCTTGAGCGATCCCCCGAGATTGCGGTATTTCATTTCGCTTTATCCTCTGCCAAATCGCCTTCCACCCGGGCGACGGTCGCGGTGACGGCCATGTCCATACTGACATTGCCAACGGTCCGCATGATATCAGGAAACGTCTCAATCGCCAAAAGCAAAGCCAACGGCTCGACCGGCACCCCCATCGCGATGCAAATTGGCGTTATCGACGTGATAAAGCTAACCGATCCGGGCAGGCTGACCGCACCCATGGTCGTTATGGCGGCGACCGCAATGCCGATGGCCAGCGAGCCCGCCGATAGCTCGACCCCCATCAGATAGGCGACATAGATGGCAACGGCCAAATTCATCGCGGGGCCGGTGGCGCGAAACAGCGCTACTGCAACCGGGAGCACAACATCGGCGGATCGTTCCCCCACACCCATTGCCTTGACTCCGCCGACCATGGCGGGCAGCGATGCGAGTGAACTTTGGGTCGAAATAGCTACCGCTTGCGCGGGCATGGCGGCACGGAAAAAGGCCAAAGGACTACGCCTTCCGCCGAGCCAGGTCAGGACAAAGCTAGCGATCCAGACCACCGCTCCGGTGCCAGCGACGATCAGGACATAGTGAAGCAGCGCGCCAAAAGCCGCTGCACCGGCCTTGGCTCCAACCACAATCGCCAGCGCGAACACGCCCAAAGGAGCCAGCGCCAATACCCATTGGATCAGGATCAGCATCGTGTCCGACAGTGCCGTGAAAAACTGCACCATTGCAGCCTTGGGGGTTTCGGGCAGCCGGGTGATGGCAAAGGCGAAGGCGAGGGTGAAAATGATCAGCGGTAATATCGCGTCCGCCGCCGCTGCCGATACCGGATTGGTGGGAATGATCGCGCGTAGGAATTCGCTGAACGGCGGCACAGCATCGGGCGGGGCAACGCCGCCCAGCGCGGCTTTCAGCGCGGCAGTGGATGCGTCGGGCAGGGGGAAGAAGCTCAGCAAGGACGGGGTTACGATCGCCGCCATGGCCGAAGATAGCCAGAGAATCGCAATCATCATCGCAATCGCCCGCGCCGTCATTTTTCCCGCTCGCGCCATTGCCGCCGCCTTGGTTATGCCGACGATAAGCAACGCGACGACCAAGGGTATCACGGTCATCCGCAGCGCATTGAGCCACATCGTTCCAATCACATCGGCCGTTTCCACCAGCATAGGCAGCGGCGGGCCAAGCATGATGCCCAACAGGATGCCGACAACCAGCGCAGCAAGGATGATCAGTGCTTTTTTCAAATTTTAGTCCTCTATAGCCTCAGTGATACAGGCGCCGCCGCGTCTGACAAGGTAACAATT
>JBGSLY010000069.1:0-5804 GCA_041740435.1 Parasphingorhabdus sp. | reverse complement strand
AGCCTGCGCTGGGGCGACGAAAAATACGATTCTTTTAGGAAAAATACTAATCACGCCGCCCACCCGTTCTTTTCCATCCATGCTGCACAGCTACCCTTAGCTAAATCGCGCACACGGCCGATATAGCTGGCGCGTTCCTGAACCGAAATCACACCGCGAGCCTGCAGCAGGTTAAACAAATGGCTGGCCTCTATCGCCTGTTCATAAGCGGCGAGCGGAATGTTGGCGGTGATACAGCGTTGGCACTCCGCCTCCGCATGTTCAAAGCCTTTGAGCAATTGGTCGGTGTCGGCAATCTCGAAATTATATTTGGAGAGCTCCTGCTCGTTTTTCAGGAACACGTCACCATAGCTGACGCCCGCGTCGTTGAAGCGCAGGTCATAAACGCTGTCCACGCCTTGAATATACATCGCGAGCCGCTCCAGCCCGTAGGTCAGTTCTCCCGCGACCGGCTTGCAGTCGAATCCGCCGACCTGCTGGAAATAGGTAAATTGCGTTACTTCCATGCCGTCGCACCACACTTCCCAGCCTAAACCCCATGCGCCGAGCGTTGGGCTCTCCCAATCGTCCTCGACAAAGCGGATATCGTGTAACATCGGGTCGATGCCGATGGCGAGCAGGCTGTCGAGATACAGTTGCTGCAGATCGGGCGGTGAAGGCTTCATGATCACCTGATACTGGTAATAATGCTGCAACCGGTTGGGGTTTTCACCGTAGCGGCCATCGGTCGGACGCCGCGAAGGCTGAACATAGGCGGCGTTCCAGCTGTCGGGCCCAAGCGCACGCAAGGTGGTCGCGGGGTGAAAGGTCCCTGCCCCCATCCGCATGTCATAGGGCTGCAAGATAACGCAGCCTTTTGCGCTCCAATAGTCATGGAGTTTCAGGATGATATTCTGAAAACTGAGCGGTTGATCGGCGGCCACGCCCCAAGGTCCTTCGCAGTTGCAACAATGCCGCCGCTTTGGCGGAGCGGGCGGCGCGGGTCAAGGTTAGAGGAAGCTTTTGCCTATTCCGCCGCCACCATTTGATGCGCCGGTGCAACAGTGACCACAGTTCCGTTGAGCACCGCATTGCCGGACAGCGGATCATAGTCCATCGGATCGGTGAGATCGTTGAGGGAGACCCCTGGCTTGGCCCCGGCGACAGAGAGTTTCACGCCGTCGCGGCCATGACCAAAGCCATGCGGCATAGATGCAACGCCCGGCATAACATCTTCGGTAACCTCTACCTCGACAGTCACACTGCCGACTCGGCTTGAAACCTGCGCCAGATCACCGGAATGGAGGCCGCGCACGGCGGCATCATCGGGGTGGAGCATCAATGTGCAGCGGTCCGGTCCTTTGAGCAGCCGCCGCGAATTGTGCAGCCAGCTGTTGTTCGAACGGATATGCCGCCGCCCGATCAGACGCAGACCATCGGCGGGCTCACTATCCATCCGCTCCGCAAAACGCTGCAAATCGGCGAGTAGTGGTTCGGGGGCGGCGTGAATTTTCTTGGTGTCGGTTCGCAGCCTCGCCGCCAGACACGGCTGCAAAGGCCCAAGATCGACACCATTGGGCTGTGCCTCGACTTCTGCCAAGGACATGCCCGCCGGAGATGCGCGCAGCATATCATCGAGCATATCGCGCGGCTCGCGAATATTGGGCGCGGGTTCGCCCTGCGCCGCCAGTATCGCGGTCGCCAGTTCGGCAACAATCTCCCAATCCGCTTTGGAGCCATCGGATTTGTCGAGCAATGCGGGAGAATAGCTGCCATAATTGCGCACCGCCAGCGGGCCGAAGAACATGCCGTAATGATCTTTTTGCAGTGGTCCGCAGGGGGGCAGGATATAATCGGCGTGGCGGCTGGTTTCGGTGACATACATATCGAACGACACCATCAGGTCCAACCCAGCTAGCGCGGCATCGGTACGTCCGCCATCGGGCGCGGAAAGCACGGGATTGCCTGCCACCACGAACAACATCCGAATACGCTGCTCATCATCGCGCAGCAATTCGTCGGCAAAGGCGATCATCGGAATTTCGCCCATGACCGAGGGCATGGTGCCACGAGCGGTTTGAACCTCCCTGATACTGCCTTTCCCAACCAGGGCTACAGTATCTAGCAGAGGCTGCGGTACCATCGCGCCGCCCTCCCGATCCAGATTGCCAGTGGCGAGATTAATGAGTTGAATCAGCCATTGGTTGAGTGAACCAAAAGCCGAAACCGAAACCCCCATCCGGCCATAAATAACCGCTCCGGGTTGCTGTAATTCGCGAGCGATGTCGGCGATTATCGACGAATCGATCCCGCAATATTGGGCCAGTTCATCGACATCGAAACCGTCCAGCGCCGGGGCAATTTTGCTCCAGCTGTCGTCGACCAATTCGGCCAATCCGGGCCTCAGTTTCACATCACCATCCAATATATGGCGAAGGATGGCGATCAGCAGAGCAACATCGGTTCCCGGTTTGATAAAATGATGCGCATCGGCCAACTTTGCTGTCTCGGTCCGGCGTGGATCGATGACGATCAGCTTGCCGCCGCGTTCCTGCATTTCTTTGGTCCGCTTTTTAAAGTCGGGCACTGTCCACAGGCTGCCATTCGAAGCCGCCGGATTACCGCCCAAAATCACGATCACCTGCGACCGATCTATATCGGGCACTGCCGCCAGACTGACATGGCCGTACATATGATATTGCACATAATGATGTGGAATCTGGTCAAGTGTCGAGGCGGAAAATGTGCCTTTGGAGCCTATCGCTCGTCGCAAATGACCCATCTGCCCGCCAGTGGCGTAATCATGTGCGTTGGGATTACCGACATAAAATGCCGGCCGCGCCTTTTTGGCCTGTAGTGCGACTACACGATCCGCGATTTCGGCATAAGCCTGATCCCAGCCAATTTCCTGCCATCCACCATCCACCTTCTTCAATGGAGCGTGCAAGCGGTCGGGATCATCCTGCAAATCGGCAATCGCTGTCGCCTTGGGGCAGATATGTCCCCTGCTCAACACATGATCCGGATTGCCCTTGATAGAGAGCACCTTGCGGCCCTCCATTTCGATTAGGACACCGCAATTGGCTTCGCATATATGACAGGTGCGGGCATGTGTCGTTGGCATCGGCTCTCTCCTCTTGGCGAAAAGCCTATCAGAGCTTGGCTCAAACTGCCATATCTGATGATCAAATCGCAAGGGCGGTACGAACTTGCCCTGATTCACATTTTATTGTTCGAAAGTAGTGCCAATGCAGAGTTTAAGACCCTTGAAATTTTCACTCATGCTGCTCGGTTTTCTGCTGCTCTCTGCCTGCCAGACTATGGGTGAAAGCGCTCGCTCGTCCTCCCCTCAACCGCCAGTTGCAAAGATTGCAGAACTGCCCGCTGATCCCGATCCGGCGCTATGGGTGGTGAAAGACGCGGATACGACGATTTATCTTTTCGGAACGGTTCATTTGCTTCGGCCGGGAACCCGTTGGTTCGATGATGAAGTCAAACGCGCATTTGATGATTCGCAGGAACTGGTTACGGAGATGATCGATCCAGAACCAAATGTTGCCGCGAAAGTGACGACGGAGCTGGCCATGAATATGTCTGGGACTTCGCTGCGCAGCAAACTTACCGACGAAGACCGGGCCGCTTATGAAAAAGTTGTGGTTGCGCTGGCTCTTCCGCTGGAACCTTTTGATGCGCTGGATCCTTGGTTTGTGAGTATCAACCTCTCCTTGGTTCCATTGCTACGGGCTGGATTTGAAGTGGATCAGGGCGCTGAAAAGCTGCTGGTTGCTGAAGCGACGGCGCGCAAACTTCAGCATGTCGGGCTGGAAAGCTATGACCAGCAAATGGGTTTTTTTGATAATCTGCCGCTGGCTAGCCAGATTGCCTTTCTGAATTCAGCCGTTAAAACCATGCCGGATGCCGTGCCGGGGATGGATCAGATGATTGGTCATTGGGCCCGGGCAGAAACCGATGAACTGGCGCAAATGATGAACGAGGGGTTGGAAGACCCCTTGCTCTATCGCACCTTGCTTGTGGACCGGAACCAACAATGGGCGGACTGGATAGCAAAGCGTTTGCAGCAACCCGGCACAGTTTTTTTCGCGGTGGGTGCCGGTCATCTGGCTGGTAAGGAGAGCGTACAGGCACAATTGGCGGCGCGCGGTATAGCATCATCGCGGGTTGCCGATTGAGCCGCAGCAATGGTAGAGCGCGCTCCAGTCCGAGCGAAGGGTTGACAATATGCCATACCGATATCTGATATTGCTAATGACATTGCTCGTTCTGGCTTGCAGCGGGCAACCGAAACCGGCCCCGCTTCAAACACTGAAAAGCGGTACGCCGGCGATGTGGTTGGTTTCGAGCAGCGACACAGCCAAGCCGGGCAAGGCCTATCTATTCGGGACCATTCATGTTCTGCCCGATGGCGTCACTTGGCGATCCAAAAAATTCGACTCTGCAATGGATGCGGCGGACCGGTTGGTCATTGAGGTCACCGGTCTAGAGGATACCGCGCGTGTTGGAAAAGTGTTCGCCAATCTAGCGGTATCTCCCGGACAACCGCCGCTCGAGGATCGGGTCAAGCCTGAACTTCGCGATGAACTGGAAACCGCCGTTGATGCCAGCAACGTGCCCACGGCTGCGCTGAACAGAATGGAGAGTTGGGCGGTGGCCCTGTCCTTGGCATCAGCGCAAACAGCCCGGCTCGGCCTCAATCCCGACAAAGGGGTCGAAAAAAGTCTGACTCCCAAATTCTCGGCATCCCAGAAACCCGTTATCGGTCTTGAAACCATCCGTCAGCAATTGGGCTATTTCGACCAGCTGCCCGAAGAGCAGCAGCGTATCATGCTGGAAAAGGTGCTAACGGGCGGCGATGAAAGCAAGCTATCGTTCGAGAAGCTTTTCAACGCGTGGATCAGCGGCGATATGGATGCGCTCGCCGACTTGTCGGATGAAAGCCTGCTCGAACAACCCGAAACGCGGGAAAAAATTCTCGTCGCGCGCAATCGGGATTGGGCGGAAAAAATCGACAAAATGCTGGAAAATCCGGAAACTCTGTTTATCGCGGTCGGCGCCGCGCATCTGGCAGGAGATGTTGCGGTGCAGGAAATGCTGAAGCAACGCGGCTATATTGTGCAGCGCATACAATAGGATATCTCTTTTCCCATGACATTCGTACTTGATCGCGAAACCGCCCTCACCCGTCGCGGTCCAACACTTTTTGATGTGACGAATACGCCGGAGTATCAGAACCCGTTCGGCGTGTTTGGCGGCTGGGTCGGTGCGGTGCTGACTAAGGCAGCGGAGCAATCCGATGCTTTTCGCGGCAGTGTCCGGACCGTGCAGGTATCTTATCTCGCTGGACCCAAGGGCGACACGCTACAACTGGAAACGAAACTGCTCCGGCGCGGCGGCAAGACCGATTTCTGGCGGGTAACATTGTCCGCTGGCGATGACATTTTTGCAGTTGCGGACATCGTCGCTGCTGAAAACAGACCAACCGAACTTGTATACGATGCGCTGATGCCCAGCGTCGCTGCACCGGAGACCTTAGCCAGAATGGCACCACACGGCTCTGGCGGTCCAAAATGGATTCGACATTTTGATCAGCGGATGGCGAAAGGCATGCCATTCCAGAAAAACGATACCCCTGAAGCGATGGTTTGGATTCGCGAAACCGATGGTCGTCCGCTCGACCGGATGGGGCTAGTCGCTTTGCTCGATACGCCCATGCCGCGGTCTTTCTATCTCAGCGACCGACCGGCTCCCGGCTCAACCATCGCTATGTCAACGTATATTTATGCCAGCGAAGAGCAATTGGCTGCGGT
>JBGSLY010000068.1:0-1887 GCA_041740435.1 Parasphingorhabdus sp. | reverse complement strand
TGGTGCCAGCCTGCTCAATCTGTTCCGCAGCATCGGTGCCTCTTTCGGTATTTCCATCGTCTCGACCTTGCTTGGCGCCAACGTCCAGACGTTGCATGAAGAAATTGGCGGCAAGGTGACAGGCAGCAGCCTTGCGCCAATTGATCCCTCGACCCTCGACCGCTTCGGCGTTGCGGGCGAAGCAGCGCTGCGGATGATCGACGGAGAAGTGAACCGGCAGGCGCTGATGATCGCCTATATCGACAATTACTGGGCGATGATGTGGATGACCTTGGCTTCGCTGCCACTGGTGTTGCTGCTTCGCCCACCGGCCAAGGGATCAGCACCGCCGCCCATGGGCGAATAGCGCTTAGTCTGGCTGACGCCAGCGCAGGGACATGCAGCTCAGGCCCGCGTCAATCCGGCCGATTTGCTGGACGGGCAAGGCAATGGTGTTCAGGCCCATACCTTCAAATATCGCGCGGCTCTTTGGGCAATCATCACCGATCAATAGGCTGCTGCCCATGCGTAACACATTGGCGGCCCGCGCCTCGCCCTCAGGCACCTGCAAGACCTTCAGGCCGACAAAGGCTGGTAGGTCGGCCATTTGTGGCAGCGCAAAGACAGTCTCTTCATCAATCAGGCTGCATCCGGTTTTAAAATGCAGCACGTCCTTCGGCGTTTGCGCGATTTCAGCGCGTTTGCCCAGTTGCGCAAACAATCCTGCCAGTTCCTCCGCCCCAGCGCGATCAGTGCGGCCCGACAAGCCGATCTGTACGCGGTCAGGCAAGACTAGCACGTCACCGCCGTCGGCATGGCCGGGACCGGTCATGTGCAATACCCGATCAAAACGATTTTCAAGCTCCAGCGCAATCAACGCCGTTTCGCCCGCACGGCTCGGCGCAACAAGATTAAGGACAATCGCGCCCTCGGTAAACACCAGCGCCGGGTCCTCGACAAAAATCGAGTCCGGAAAGTCCTCCGCTGGCGGCAGCTCTTCGACGACCAGCCCAAGCGAACGCAAGGCCGCAACATAGGCGCGGTGTTCCGACAGCAGCGCATCGAAATCGGGATCGGGACCGCCACCATCACGGAGCCCGCTGACCACCGATAGGCTCGGTTTGCGGACAATGGCGTGGGTATAGTCAAACAGCCTGCCGTTCAGGTTCATGCCGCCTGCCCCCGCCATGTCAGCAATTCAATGTTCGATCCGTAACCGGCCCGTTTAGCAGCATTCCAGAACTTCCGATCCGCGGTCAGCAATGGCGCATGGCCGTCAATAGCTACCGCAAGATAAAGGCAGTCATAAAGCCAGTGGTCGAGATCGAACGAAAGCGATTGGGCCAGCCCTATCACCTTCGAAGATTCGATTAGGGTTTGAAACAAACCCGGTAACGCTGCGAGACTTTCCTCTGCCATGAGCCGGTTGATTTCCCTTTCGCGGACTTTGCGCCAAAGGGCATGTCCGACCTCGATCAACACCCAATCGGGTGAAACAAGCGCTGGTTCCTCGCTGATCCGCGCAAAAGCCTCATCCTGTCCCGGTTCCCCGGCCACAAATTTGACCGCAACACTGGCGTCGATGACAAGCAACTTGTCTAGCCCGTGAACCGCTGTTCGCGCGCTTCCCGGATCACCGGGGTGCTGTCACTGCCGATCTTCTGGTTTGCCAAAAGCCTGCGGGCCAAAGCCTCCCGCTCGGCAGGGTTCGTAATTCGCGTCGGGCGATGACGCACGATCACTTCGCGAAGCTCCGCTTCATAGGAACGACCATTGGCCTTGGCCGCTGCCTTATATTCGGCGGCGACCTCATCGGGCAGGTTTCGGATCAATGCTTGAGCCATAAACAAGTGATAGCAAAATGCTATCACTTGTCAATCCCCTCACCCCTTCTGCAAATACTTCCGC
>JBGSLY010000067.1:0-5347 GCA_041740435.1 Parasphingorhabdus sp. | reverse complement strand
CTTTGCGCCAAAGGCAGCGCGATGACAGCCAAACCCCGCATCCTGATTTTCGATCTCGACAAGACGATCACGCGGTTTCCGACTTTTCCGCCATTTTTATGGCGTGCAGTTCGGCGGACCATGCCGTGGCGTATCCCGTTTTTTGTGGGCTTTTTGCCGCTGTTCATCGGCTATGGCCTCAAATTGCTAGACCGAAAAGGACTGAAGCAGGCGATGCACCGGCTTGCCCTCGGCAACGCCCTGCCCCGCCAACGGGTCGACGACTTGGCCGAAGATTTTGCCGCCTATATGGTCGGCCAACACGTGTATGGCGAAGCGCAGCGGCTGATTGATGACGCGCGGGATCGCGGAGACCGGGTGATTATCGCCACCGCCTCCAACCGCTTTTACGTAACCGCCCTCGCGCATCGGTTGGGGGTTGAGGAGATTGTCGCCACCGAGTCGGTCTGGCACGGCGACCGGCTAAGCCCGACCATCGCGGGGGAGAATTGTTATGGCGAAGGCAAGCGCCGGATGCTGGACGCCTATTTTGCCAAGGCCGGGATTGATCCCGCCGACTATCGGATCAGTTTTTACTCGGACCATGTCTCCGATCTGCCGGTATTTGAGATGAGCGACCATCGCGTCGCTGCCAATCCTTCGAAGAGCCTTCGCGCCGTCGCCCGGCAGCGGAGGTGGGAAATTCAGAACTGGTGAAGCGTCACTTCACCGATCTTAAAAAAGCGACCATTTCATCGAGCACCGGGGCCTTGGTCCGGAACGGTTTGGCCACCGCCATGATGATCTCGCTATGATCGACACCGGCATAGATTGTACACTGCGCCGGGCCACCAGCATCCTCCATCCGCGCGCACAGCGATTTGCTGTTGCGCGGCTTGACCGTGGTATCGATGTCACCGGTCGCCAGCCACAAGGGCGGTGCGGATCCGTCGGCGAAATGCACGGGCTGGGTCATTTTCGGATCGTTCGCCTTGCCAAAAGCGTTGATCGTGGATTCGCTATCAAAGGGGAAAAAGTCATAGGGTCCCGCCAGCGCCGCAACGGCCTTTACAATATCGGTCCTTTTGCCCTGCCGCCCCAACCATTGCCGGTCGAGCGCCAGCATCACCGCATTATAAGCCCCCGCCGAATGGCCCGACAGGAAAATCCGGTCTGGATCGCCGCCGACCCTGCCAATATTGTCGTGCACCCAAGCCACCGCCGCCGCGCCATCCTCTAGAAAGGCGGGATAGCGAACCTCGGGAAACAGCCGGTAATCGGGCAGGACAACAATATAGCCCTGCTCTGCCAATGCCCGGCCGGCAAAGCCGTAAAAGTCTTTCGAACCACTGTTCCAGCTGCCGCCATAAAAAAACACCACCACCGGAAGCGGCTCCGAATTCGCTGCCTTCGGTGCCCAGATGTCGAGCTTGACGTCGCGGTCCGGGTCGAAACTCTGGTTCTTGATCAGCAACTTTGCTCCGCGCTGCGCGGGCCAATATTGGTCAGCCAGATCCAATTGTCGGGGCGCGGGCTGCTGAAAAAACCAATAGGCCGCAACACCCAACAAGATCAGTGGGATTGCCAATAGCAGCAGCCATTTCATGTCGAATCACCTTATCAAGTTGCAGAGGTCATGCCGTTGATATCGGACGAAGTCGAGACATGGTAAGAATGGAGGTTGCCTTGAACTGTGACTCTCTCCCCTTCAGGGGAGAGACACGAAGGGTTGGCAGCTGGCTGCCTAGCCGAAGTTGAGAAGGGCTTGGTACGGCGACTTCCCCTCTCCCATTAAGGGGAGAGGAGCTCCATAAAAAAGGGGCGGCACATTGGCCGCCCCTTTTGAAACCTTGGCGAGAGCCAAAAGCCCTTAACGCTTGGAGAACTGGAAGCTCTTGCGCGCTTTGGCCTTGCCGTATTTCTTGCGCTCGACCTTGCGGCTGTCGCGGGTTAGGAAGCCAGCGGCTTTGACGATTCCGCGCAATGCCGGTTCATATTTGGTCAGCGCCTGGCTGATGCCGTGCTTGACCGCACCGGCCTGTCCAGACAGACCGCCGCCCTTTACGGTGGCGACAACGTCATATTGACCGGTCCGCTCGGTGATCGAGAACACCTGATTGAGCACCAGACGCAATGTCGGACGTGCAAAATAGATTTCCTGATCGCGGCCATTGACGGTAACCTTGCCCGAACCGGGCTTGACCCAAACCCGGGCGACTGCGTCCTTGCGGCGACCGGTGGCATAGGCACGGCCTTGCTTGTCGAGGATTTGCTCGCGCAGCGGGGCGGCAACAGCAACAGGAGCAACTCCAGTGGCTTCAGCGGCGACGTCCTTCAGATCGGACAGAGAATTTGTGGTATCAGACATTATGCACCCACCTTGTTCTTGCGGTTCATGGAAGCGACATCGATCAGCTGCGGATTTTGTCCGTCGTGCGGATGTGCGGTTCCGTTATAGAGATGCAGGTTCTTCATCTGCACCCGGCCAAGCGGGCCGCGTGGCACCATACGCTCAACGGCCTTTTCCAGAACACGCTCCGGAAAGCGGCCTTCCAGCACCTTGCCAGCGGTCACACCCTTGATCCCGCCAGCATAGCCGGTGTGCTTGTAATAGGTCTTTTGCTTCAGCTTGTTGCCGGTGAAACGCACCTTGTCGGCGTTGATGACCACGACATGGTCGCCGCAATCAACGTGCGGGGTAAAGCTGGGCTTGTGCTTGCCGCGCAGGATATTGGCGATCATCGTCGCCACCCGGCCAACGACCAGACCGTCGGCATCAATCAAATGCCATTTCTTTTCGACCTCGGCCGGCTTTGCCGACTGTGTCACTTTGGTAAGCGCCTTCATGGGCTTGATGCTCCCTTGATTCTTGAGCGGAAAATGTGAAGTGATGCGGGAAACAGGGGTGATCCCAACCGCAGACAGCGCCCTTTGGCGGCAAAGCTACGCCAAGTCAAGCATTCAGGCGGGTTTCCTGACGGGTATTTTAATACCGTATCGCTGAATCAGCTTTCACTTGACTGTATTATGCATATCATACACGACATGCGTCATACGAAAAGGGGGCTTCGCGACCATGGTACCAAGTTTCAGGACAAATTTTGCGCGCTGTATTGCGGTTTTGGCCCTCCTCTTGCCCTCTGCCGCTGTTGCCGCCGCGGGTGGATTTGATGTGGAGATCGCGACGCGGGCCTATCTGGACACCTTGCAAGGCGCGGCGCGGGAACAGTCGGATGCGTATTTTGAGGGAGGTTATTGGCTAATCCTTTGGGGTGCGCTGGTGGCGCTAGCGGTCGATTTCGTGCTGCTACAGGGACGCTTGTCGCATCGGTTCCGCATCTGGGCGGAGCGGGTCACCAAGCGGGTGTGGCTGGTGCCCGGCCTGACCGCGATCCCCTATGCGCTTGCCGGTTTCATCCTCACCTTGCCATGGACCATCTACACCGATTTTTTCCGGGAGCAGAAATACGGCCTGATGAGCCAGAGCATGGGTGAATGGTTCGGGGAACTGGCGGTCAGCTTTGCGATCAATCTTGTTATCTTTCCGCTGCTGGTCATGGCGATCTACGCGGTCATCCGCCGCCGCCCAAAAAGCTGGTGGATTTGGGGCACCGGAATTACCGGGATATTCATCGTTATCGGCGTCGTGCTGGCCCCGGTCTATATCGCGCCCTTGTTCAACACTTATACCGAGCTGGAGCCGGGTCCGGTTCGCGACCGGATTGTGGCGATGGCCGAGGCAGAGAATGTGCCCGCCGAGCATATCTATGTCTTTGACGCATCCAAACAGACCAAACGCGTGTCGGCCAATGTGTCGGGGCTGGGGCCGACGATTCGCATCTCGCTCAACGACAATTTGCTGGAGCGGACATCGCCGCCGGAAATCGCGGCAGTCATGGGGCATGAGCTTGGCCACTATGTTCTGGGTCATGTGTGGCAACTCCTGATCGGCCTGACGCTGTTGATCGGGGCCAGCCTGTTCCTTTCCGCCCGCTTTGCCCCGCGCCTGATCGCGCGCTATGGCGAGAAATGGGGCGTACGCGATATTGCCGACCCGGCCTCCATGCCAGTACTCGGCATCTGCTTGACCCTCTTTTTCTTCGCCGCGACGCCGCTGTTCAACACGTTGATCCGGGTCAACGAGAGCCAGGCCGATGCGTTTGGACTGGATGCCGCCAAGGAACCCGACGGCTTTGCCCGCGCCGCCATGCGATTGTCGGAATATCGCAAGATTGAACCAGGGCCATTAGAGGAAATTATTTTCTACGATCACCCTTCCGGCGCAACCCGGGTGCGGATGTCGATGCAGTGGAAGGCCGATAATGTGCCGGGCGCGGTGATGGTCAAGCCGCAGCCTTTGGCACAGGAATAGCGGCCCGCGATGCCAAACGCTTTAATTTTCGGCCTTGGCTATAGCGCCGGTCATATCGCCCGCGCTTGGCAGGATGCGGGCTGGACCGTCCAATCAACCGGACGGACCGGCACGATGGCCTTTGACAATGCTCCTGCCGTGCGCAGCGCCATAAAAAGCGCCAGCCATATCCTGTCTTCGGTCCCTCCCGACCGCAGCGGACGCGATCCGGTGCTGGCCGAATATGGCCGCGACATCGCGGCTTCTCAAGCACAATGGATCGGCTATCTGTCCTCCACCGGTGTCTATGGCGATACCGGGGGGGCGTGGGTCGATGAAAGCGCACGGATAGGCTCTGGTCGTCGTTCGGCCAGAGCGCAGGCAGACTTGGACTGGCAGGCCTTATCGAACTTGACCCGCGTTTTCCGCCTGCCGGGGATATATGGACCGGGCCGCAGTCCGTTTGACCGGCTCCGTTCCGATCAGGCACAGCGGATTGACGCACCGGGGCAGGTGTTCAGCCGGATTCATGTGGCCGATATTGTGTCGGCAGTGATGGCCAGTCTGGACGCACCGGCAGGTGTCTATAATATCGCCGACAATTGCCCCGCCCCTCAGCACGAGGTCATCGCACACGCGGCAATTTTGGTCGGAATGCCCGTGCCGCCGCTCCAATCGCTAGAGACGGCAGATTTGTCCGACATGGCCCGCGCCTTTTATTCGGAAAACCGGCGGGTCGCCAATGGCAAGGCGAAACGGGTTATGGGCTGGATGCCCGCGTTTCCGGATTATCGGTCGGGGTTGGAGGATATTTTTCGGGAGGCGTAAGAGCCTTGTGCTCCGGGCGAAGACCCGGAGCCTAGTGAAGAGTGCACTGCCGTTGCTCTAGGCTCCGCATCATGTGCGGAGCACCGCCGCGCATAGCTTACACCAATTCCCGCACATCGGTCAGCCGTCCAGTAACCGCCGCCGCCGCCGCCATGGCGGGGCTCAGCAAATGGGTGCGCGCACCGGGGC
>JBGSLY010000066.1:0-2163 GCA_041740435.1 Parasphingorhabdus sp. | reverse complement strand
GATCCCGGCGGCTGGCTAACCGTTGCCGCTACGCCGTGGATCGCCCGCTGCGACGGGCCGGTCAAGCACGCGCTCGACCGGTATAAATATCCGGTGCGCTATGACGGTGTGGACCCATTGGATCACCGGGCCAAAGCGGCAGAGTTTCTGTCCGATCTCGATCAAGCCGTGTCGTGCGGCGGGGCGATTATCGGCGAGCGGACATCCATCGCCGACATCGCGATTTTTCCCTTTGTCCGGCAATTTGCGCAATACGACCGCGACTGGTTTGACGCGCAGGGCTGGACCGCGCTCTGCCGCTGGCTGGACGGGCATCTGGACAGCCCGCTGTTCCAGGCCGCAATGGTCCGGCATCCGCCGTGGCGCGAGGGGGAGAGTGCGCCGGTTTTAGTGTTGGGATAAGGGTTTCATTCTCCCCTCCCGCTTGCGGGAGGGGCCGGGGGTGGGAAGTTTCCACAGCACACGGCTATATGCGGGCGAAAGGCCCACCCCGCTGCGACTAGGTCCGGCTGCGCCGAACCAAGTCTCGCTGCCCCTCCCGCAAGCTGGAGGGGTGCAATCGTCCAAATATGCCAATCGAAGACTGTGTCCTGCTTGCCATCACCAGAAAAATATCATACCCACCTGCACAGTATCGGGTCGCACCATGCGATTCCGCTTTTGGAGTGCTACGCCATGACCCCATCATCTTTCGCCGGAAACAAGAGCTTTGTCGGCACCGATTTGTTCACACAAAGAGTGATGCCCGCTGCCAGCAATGGTACGGACGGCGGCGGACCTTCGCTCCCGCTCGCCAACGGCCTGACCCTGATTGCGGACAATCAGCCGAATGCGTTTGGATTTGATGTGGATGGCACCGCCAATCCCGATGTGCTGTTTGGGCTGGACGCAGGCACCATCAACGGCGGGGATGGCGGGGACGTGATCCTGGGTGATCATCAGGATTTGCACATAACGTCCAACAGCAACAACAGCTTTGGAACCGCGCAAAATCTGGACGCAAGCAATGGCCATTGGTCAACCTTTGAAAATCCGTTGGTGGCCGACGACGCGATTCCGCACCGGGCGAGCTATGTCACGACGCAGGCGGGGCAACAGGAATATTATCAAATCTTCATCCCCGATGGCGCGACGATAACGATCGATATCGATGCCGGCGATAACGGATTGGGGACGATCGACGATACCGATACCATCGTCAGCCTGTTTGCCGCGAGCGATCAGGTCAATTCGGTGGCGTTTAACGACGATGCGCAGATCACCGATGGCGGGCTGGGCAGCACCCCCTCCTCTGGCTCAACCTCGCGCGATTCCTTCCTAGTCTTCACCAACACCACCGGAGTGGGTCAAACCTATTTTATCCGGATTGGTGAATTTGGCGGCGATAACAATTTTGACGGCACTGAAGAGTTTCTGCTGATGGTCTCGCTGACCGGCCATGCCACTGCTCCAATCCGGACGGAGGGGGCCGATACCATCAACGGAGAGGGCGGCGATGACTTGTTGCTGGGCGCGGCGGGTGATGACCTGATCCGCGGCGGATCGGGCAACAACACCATCTATGGCGGATCGGGCAATGATACGCTATTTGCCTCATCACAGCTCGGTGATCCGTCCGATGGAACCAACGCGGTCTATGGCGGCGCTGGCAATGATGTTATTACAACCGGCGCGGGCGCCGATATACTCGACGGCGGCGAGGGCGCAACGGACTCGATCTTTTATCAGTTCAGCACGGCCGGGGTAACGGTGGACCTGAGCGGCGTGGTACAGACCGCCACCGGCGGTTACGCCACGGGCGACACGATTTCCGGGTTTGAAATCGTTGCTGGCAGCAATCTAGCCGATACGCTGACCGGCGGGGGAACTACCTTCCAACTGTCCGGCCTTGGCGGCGATGATATCATCAACAATTCCGCCAGCACCAATTTCGCCTTTTTGAACGGCAATGCGGGCAATGACCAGATTACCGGCGGCGCGGGCGCGGAAAATATCACCGGCAACGAAGACAATGACATGATCTGGGGCGGCGGCGGCACCGACAATGTCGATGGCGGAACCGGCAACGACACCATCTATGTCTTAGACGGCGAATTTTTCGACAATGTCGATGGCGGGGCCGATTTCGATGTTTTGGACCATAGCGCCAACACGACGTCGAAC
>JBGSLY010000065.1:0-3190 GCA_041740435.1 Parasphingorhabdus sp. | reverse complement strand
CAAAGCCAAGTGACTCTGGATTGGTTGACCTACGGTCGGCCCGCTGCGCTCACAATGACGGACTATGAAACAACCTTTCACCAAGGACCCTGACCCATGACCACAACCCCGACCGCCGCACAGCAATGGGAGCGTTTTTCGCCGATTGTCACCGCCGATGACTATCTGCAATCCTTGCGCGGGCGCGATGTCGAGGTGTATCTGTTTGGCGAACAAGTGGCGGAGCCGGTCGATCATCCGGTGATCCGTCCCTCGATCAACGCGCTCGCCGCATCCTATGATCTGGCCATCGAAGACCCCGATCTCGCCACCGCCTATAGCCCGCTGATTAACGCGCAAGTGAACCGCTTCCTGCACATTGTCGAATCGCCCGGCGATCTAGTGATGAAGAACAAAATGCAGCGGCGGATGGGGCAGCTTACCGGCACCTGTTTTCAGCGCTGCACCGGGCTCGATACGATCAGCGTGCTGCATTCGATTACCTATGACATCGACCAAAAGCACGGCACCCCCTATCACACCCGTTTCCTCGAATTTCTGAAACACGCACAGCGCAACAATGTGCTGATCGCGGCGGGCATGACCGACCCCAAAGGCGACCGGTCGAAGCGACCGAGCGAGCAAGCCGACCCCGACCTGTTCATGCGGGTGGTGCGGCGCGATGAGCACGGCGTCTATGTGCGCGGCGCAAAGGCGCACATGACCGGCGGGCTCAACAGCCACTGGATCTGTGTGATGCCGACGATGAACATGCTGGAGGGCGACCGCGATTATGCGATTGTCGGCGCGGTGCCCGGCGATGCGCCGGGCCTCACCTATATCTATGGCCGCCAGTCGTGCGACACTCGGGCGATGGAGGACGGCGATATCGACGCGGGCAACGCGCGCTTTGGCGGACAGGAAACTTTGGTGGTGTTCGACGACGTGTTCATCCCGCACGAGCATGTGTTCATGGACGGCGAATATGAATTTGCGCAGGAAATGGTCGCCCGCTTCACCGCCTATCACCGGGCGAGCTATGTCTGCAAAACCGGCTTGGGCGATGTGATCATCGGGGCGGCGGCGGCAGTCGCCGAATATAACGGCGCTGACGGGGCCAGCCATATCAAAGACAAGCTGGTCGAGATGACGCACCTCAATGAGACGATCTACAGCTCCGGCATCGCCTCCAGCCATGAAGCCAAGCAGCTGCCTTCGGGCATTTTCATGAACGACGCGATGCTGTCCAACGTCTGCAAACAGAATGTCACCCGTTTCCCGTATGAAATTTCGCGTCTGGCGCAGGATATTGCCGGCGGCCTAATGGTCACCATGCCGTCGGAGGCCGATTTCCGGCACGAAAAGACCGGACCGATGCTGGAAAAATATCTCAAAGGCCGCTCCAACCGCCCGGTCGAGCATCGGCAGCGGATGCTGCGCCTGATTGAAAATATGACCTTGGGCCGAAACGCGGTCGGTTATCTTACCGAATCGATGCACGGCGCGGGCAGCCCGCAGGCGCAGCGTATTCAAATCCTGCGCGGTATGGAGGCGGAGAAGAAAAAGGGGCTTGCCGAAGATCTGGCCGGGATTGTCACCGAGGCAGCGGAATAGATAGACACTTATTCTATCAAAGCCAGCACATCGCCTAAAGCTTCGGCAAAATCCGCTTTGAAACTCTGCACCACCGATGTGGCGGATTGCACCTGTGTGACCAGTCCCACGCCCTGTCCGACAAAATAGCTGGCCAAGTCTTGCGCGGCTGCATTGCCGTTTTGCGCCGCTTTGTCGATCGCCGCAAAGGCGGGCTCGCTGACCATGCTCATCAGCGGCATCGGCAGCGCAGCAGGTCCGGATGCTTTCCAACTGTCATGCCATACCGTACGCAACTGACGGCTGGGTTTTCCGGTACGCAGCATTGATCGCACCGTGTCGCGGGAGGAGGCGGCCACCATCTTCGCGCGGAATGTTTCGCTGGTTTCAGCCTCTGTTGTCGCCAGCCAGACCGAGCCGCACCACGCGCCCGCCGCGCCCATCGCCATCATGCCCGCCATCTGCCGCCCGGTCATGATCCCGCCAGCGGCCAGCACCGGGACGGGGCGGATATCGCGAATCGCAGCGATCACCTCTGGTACGAGCACCAAGGTTGATACTTCGCCGCAATGGCCGCCCGCCTCGGTCCCCTGTGCGACGATGATGTCGACACCGGCCTGAACCTGCTTAATTGCATGTTCCTTCGCCCCAACCAACGCCGCCACCGGCACGCCGTGTTCGCGGCCGAGCGCAATCATCCGCGGCGGTGCAACGCCAAGGGCATTGGCGATCAGGCGAATCGGATGGCGAAAAGCGACCGCCATCAATTCCTCGCCCAGCATGGTGTTGATGCTGGCGCTCGCCCCCACAGCCGCATCGTCAAAGGCGATTCCCGCCCCGTGCAGCAATTCACCGACGAACCGGCGGTGCTCTTGCGGGATCATGCCGGCAAGGGCGGCAAGGTCTGCGGGGTCCACCGCCACCTGATTGTCGGGGATCAGGACATCGACGCCATAGGGCTTTCCATCGATATGCGCGTCAATCCATTGTAGCTCCTGTTCCAACTGCTCGGGCGAAAAGCCCACTGCACCGAGGACGCCAAAGCCGCCCGCCCGGCTGACCGCCACCACCACATCGCGGCAATGGCTGAACGCAAACAGCGGAAATTCGCACGCCGTGATTGATGATAGGGCAAAGGCCATAGGAATATCCCTCTCCATTAATATAGCTGTTCAGCTATGACTTTTGGGGCTTGTCCAAAGGCGGCTCCCCCGATTAGGGAGAGGTTAATCGAACGATTAAATTTCAGCAAGGACAAGCATCACCATGAACGACACCCAGATCCCCGTCATCATCGGCGTCGGGCAGATCAACGACCGGCCGCGAAACCCGCTGAAGGGGATGGATTCGCTGGAGATGATGACCGCCGCGCTGCGGGTTGCCGATGCGGATGGCGGCGGCGGTTGGCTCTCGACATGCGATTCGCTGGCCGTGGTGCACCAGATGTCCTTCCCGGCGCTTAACCCGATTGTCGATGCGCTGGCACATGCGATTGGGGCGAGCCCCAAGCACCGCGAAGAAACCCCGATGGCGAGCGGCGACAGCCCGATCTTGCTGCTGAATGAGGCGGCCAACCGGATCGCGGCGGGAGAAATCCGCATCGCCGTTGTGGTCGGGG
>JBGSLY010000064.1:0-5434 GCA_041740435.1 Parasphingorhabdus sp. | reverse complement strand
GACGCTGAAAAATATCTCGCCGATTCGCGCCATTGCGACGGTTGTCCAGACCGGGACCAGCGGTTATCGCAAGCTGGTAACGACCGGCGGCACGCCCTCGGGTTGGGTTAGCGAAACCGCCGGACGGCCCGAAACCGATACCCCCGACTTTACCGAAATCGCGCCGCCGAGCGGCGAGCTTTACGCCAATCCGGCAGCGTCGCAAGCGATGCTGGATGACGCCGCGTTCGATGTCGAAGGCTGGCTGGCCGACGAAATTGCCCGCGAATTTGCCGCTGCCGAGGGTTCAGCCTTTGTTAGTGGAACCGGGGTCAACCAGCCGCGCGGTTTCCTTAACCAGCCGGTGTCGAACGCGCTCGACGGCGTGCGCGCCTTTGGTACGCTGCAATATATTGCATCGGGTGCAGCGGGCGGATTTGCAGCGAGCGACCCTGAGGATGCGCTGGTCGATCTCGTTCACGCACTGAAGCCCGGATACCGTCAGGGCGCAGCCTTTGTGATGAACTCAGCGACCTTGTCGTTGATCCGCAAGTTCAAGACTGCCGACGGCGCTTTCCTTTGGCAGCCTTCGCTAGCGCACGGCAGCCCCGACACCTTGCTCGGCTATCCGGTGGTGGAGGCAGAAGATATGCCCGATATCGCCGCCAACAGCCTGTCGATCGCTTTCGGGAATTTCCGCGCCGGTTATCTGATTGCGGAGCGCAACGCGACCAGCATCCTGCGCGACCCGTTCACCAACAAGCCGTTTGTGCATTTCTATGCGACCAAGCGCGTGGGTGGACAGGTGATGAACAGCGAGGCGATCAAGCTGCTGCAGTTTTCCGCCAGCTAATCCGTCTCCCCGACAGGTCCCGATTGTGGGACCGGCACCCGCACTGTTTCCCCCGCCCGGTGCGGGTGCCTTTGCCTATGGAACCCACATATGACATCCCTATTCTTTGCCGATCTGGTGCGTGAGACCAGCGACAGTAATGGCACCGGAGCCTTTGCCCTGCTGGGCCCGACCCCTGGCCACCGTGCCTTTGTCGATGCCGTGCCCCAAGGGGCAGCCTTTCACTACGCCATCTGTGGCCTGACCCATGAAAATCAGCGGGAGGTGGGTGTTGGCCAAATGGATTCGAGCGGACATCTGCTCCGTCAGCCTTTGTCGTCGAGCAACGCCGATGATCTGGTCGACTTTCAACCCGGATTGAAAACCGTCGCATTGGTCGTCGCGGCCGATTGGTTTGCGGAACGCGATGCGTTGCAGCATCAGCATGGGTTAGATGAAGTGACCGGTCTGGTATCGGCACTGGCGGGAAAACAGCCGTTGGGCAGCTACGCCGCCACCCTGCATGGTCATAGCATCGCGGACGTGTCGAAGTTGCAACAACAGCTCGATGGCAAGCAGCCGGTCGGAAACTATGCTCTGTCATCGCACACGCACAATTACTGGCCGGTGGATGGTGCAGGCAATCTCATTCTGGGCACCGGGCGATTGGGAATAGGGGTATCCAGTCCCCAAGGGGCATTGGATATTTCCGGACCAACATCCCGTTTCGATAGCACCGGGGCGAGGACGATCCGGATAAGCCGGTCCGGTGGCAGCGACAGCAATACCGCCGTGGAAATCGGACGCGCCAGTGATTCTTGGTATTTCGGTGTCGCATCCAGCGGTCCTTTTGCCTTTTCCTATAATGATCCCAATCTGAACTCGCTGGCAGAGCTGTACATTGCACAAAACGGCGATGTGTACCCTGGCAGCAACAATGTGCAAAAGCTGGGCACCGCCGCCAATCGTTGGTCGGTTGTTTTCGCCGGCACCGGAGCGATCAATACCTCTGATGAACGCGCAAAATGCTGGCGGGGGGCTGCGAAGGACCGTGAGCATGCCGCAGCGATGGACATTTTGGCGGAACTGGGCTTTTTTCAGTGGAACGATGCCATTGCAGAAAAAGGCGCTGAACAAGCGCGGCTGCATTTTGGTGTTCGTGCGCAATCCGTCTGGCGCATCATGGCGCGGCATGGATTGATCGAGAACGATTGCGATGATGCAGCGCCAACTTCCCGTTATGCATTTTTGTGCGCAGACCCTCTACCGAGGGAAGCAGGATCGGAAGGCGGAACAATTTTCGGCATTCGGTCCGAACAGCTGAACGCCTTTCTGCTCGCTGCTCTTGCCCGCCATATTGGCGTCTTGAGCGGCAAATGATTGCCGCGGGCTCAATTGCAAACAGCGCGATCAGCTATGCCGGGCCGCGCATGATCCGCAGCCAGTTGATCGGGCCGCTCATCCGGAATGTCCCGGGGCCGCGCGTTGATGCCGCTGACGGGAAACCGCGAAGCCTGAAACCGCGTCGTCCCTGACACCGACATGCCAACAAACAGCAAGGAATTATCGTGACGGTCTATACCAAAGATCCGCAAGGTCAGATCACCTATGCCATTGATTGGGCAGCTCAATATCTGGGCGTCCATCTGATCACATCCAGCACATGGGCGGTTCAGCCCGACGAACCCGGCGGCATTCTGGCGGAAACCTCCAGCCATGACACACGGCGCACCAGCGTGACATTGTCCGGTGGTATATGCGACAAAACCTATGCGGTGACAAATACCATCACCTTGACCAGCGGCGAGGTCGACCAGCGGTCTTTGAGCCTAAGAGTGGAGCAACGATAATGGGCGACAGTGAAGCGCGGCACGATCTGCCGGCATGGTTCCTTGCCGAGGCCAAGGTGTTTTTGCGGATCGATCATGATCTGGATGATGCCGCCATCGCCGCCATGGTCCGCTCCGCCGCCGGGCTATGTGAACGCTATACCGGACAGATGTTGTTGCTGCGGGAAATTTCGGAAATCCGGGCGAGCGAGAGTGAATGGCAACGCCTGCGCGCGCGTCCGGTATCGGCGATTACCGGTATGGTCTCTATGACCAATGACGGGGCACAAATGGCTATTCCATCCGAACATTATGCGGTGGACATTGATGGGGACAGCAATGGGTGGTTTCGCCTATCCGGCCCTGTCTCTTCCGGGCGGGTGATCGTTGAATATACGGCTGGATTGGCGAACGATTGGAACGATGTTCCCGACGCTTTGCGCCAAGGGATTTTGCGGCTGGCGGCCCATCTTTATACGCACCGCGATGCACCGGTCGATGCCGGACCACCCGCTGCGGTCGCAGCATTATGGCGGCCCTATCGCCGGATGCAGCTGGCATGAGCCGGGCTGAACTTGCCGGGCGGTTGACCGAAATCGTGACCGTGCAGCGACCCGAGCATTCGCAGGATGGGATAGGTGGTGCTACGGGTAACATGACCCAAGTTGCGACCATCCGGGCGGAAATAATACCCGAAGGTGTAGGGCCAGCAAGCGAAGGCGACGCCCGCGCCGCGATGCCCCGATACCGTCTGACGGCCCGCGCGCATCCTGCGCTGGTACCGGGGGATATATTGATCTGGCAATCGCGCCGTTACCGAACTGTTTGGAGCGAAATCACCCTTCGCCCTGCACCTGTGCAGCGCGCCTTGATCGAGGAAATACGCTGATGAACAATCTGCAACGCGCGGCCCGTATCCGGGCTGAGCGCCGGGTCAGCGCAATGTCAGAGCGCATTGCCGAAAAATTGTCGCACGACCTGCCAGACCGGTTCCGGGTCACGTTTGGCGTAGATCACGTCGCTATTTCGGGGCGAGCTCTGGGGGCCGAGTGGCTGCGCAATCCCGATTTACGCACGATCGAATTCCTGATGCGGGGCATGAAATGACCGGCGCATATCTTACCCTTCAAGCCAGAGTGGTCGAACGACTTCGCACGAACCCTGCGCTGCGAGAGGGCTTGACCGGCATTTATGATGGCCCGCCACCTCGGGCAGCATTTCCGTATTTGTCGATCTCCTCGGGCGGCGTTGCGGACTGGAGCACCAAGGATATTTTGGGACGCGAAATCCGGCTGGCGTTGACCCTGTTCGACAGCAGCGACAGCGCGGCGCGACTGCACGCTCTGATCGACGCGGTTGAACAGGCGTTAGTTGCCCCGCTGGAAGAAGGCCCCGACTGGCAGATTGTCGCTTTCGATTTTCTCCGGACCCGGGTGCTGCGCGACGCGCTCGCGCCATGGTCGGGACTGATTGAGTATCGCGTCAGGCTTTTGCAAAAGTAACGAAAGGAAGAAGAATGGCAGCAGAGAAAGGCAGCGCCTTTTTGCTTAAAATCGGCGACGGCGGCAACCCGGCGGTGTTTACCACCATAGCAGGTCTGCGCACGACGCAGCTCGCGATCAATGGGGAAGCGGTCAATATTACGACCAAGGACAGCGGCGGTTTGCGCGAATTGCTGTCGGGTGCCGGAGTGCGATCGGTTTCGGTGTCCGGGGCAGGCGTGTTCACAGGATCGGCGGCAGAGGCACAGCTGCGGCAACACGCGCTCGCCGGCGTGATCGACGACTATGAACTCAGCTTTGAAAGCGGTGAGCGGATGCAAGGCCGGTTTTTGGTGACCCGGTTAGACTATGCCGGGGACTATAATGGCGAGCGCAGCTATACGCTTGCGCTCGAAAGTTCCGGTGCGGTGACGCATGTCTGACCGAGTGATGGTAGCCAATCCGCAGCGCGGTGAAATTGCCCTAGAGCTTGGTCAAGATCATCTGATCCTGCGTCCGAGTTTTGAACGCCTGTGCGCGGCAGAGGCAGAATTGGGATCGCTGTTCGCCTTGGTGGACAGAGCGGCGCAGGGGAAATTGATGTTATCCGAGATGATCGCGTTGTTCTGGCACCTTCAGCACCCCGCCGCGAGCACCTTGCCGCGGGAAACCTTTGCCGAGCGGGCCTCGGACGCTAGTCTGGCGGCATTAACGCCCATTTTGCGCCAGGTTTTGGCGCAGATACTTAAAGGAAGGCCGTGCGCAGATGAAAGCGCCGAATAAGCGTGGGCGAGCAGGCTTTTGCCGCAGCAGCGCTGCGTCTCTCTGGTCTGGCCATGGCTATCACCGGTTGGCGACCCGATGATTTTTGGCGGGCAACACCGCAGGAGTTGGAGGCATTGCTTGGCGGCTTGCACGCCGCGTTACCTCCCGCCGCGGCCAGCGGACCCGCGACAATGACCGACCTCCAAAAGATGCAGGAACATTTTCCCGATGGATGAAGAAATCGAACGGCTGGTGATTAGCGTCCGCGCCGATACCGCTGCCTTTGCCCGCGATGTCGATACCATGCGCGGCCAGATTGATGGGCCGGTGAGCGAAAGCTTGGGCCGGATCGGCGATGTGCTGGAAAGCTCCCTTAGCCGCGCCATTCGGAAAGGCTCGCTCGATTTTGAGGACCTGAAACGCGTGGCATTGTCGGTAATGGCGGATATTGCCGCCGCAGCCATCCGCACCGGCCTAGGCTCGCTGGGCGGCGGTGGGGGCGGCGATTCCGGGTTGTTATCACTGGGTGCCTCACTGCTGACCAGCGC